>NZ_RAWP01000230.1:0-2714 GCF_003668935.1 Corallococcus sp. AB032C
TGGGCCGTGCGGACACGCAGGTGAAGGTGAGGGGCTTCCGAATCGAGCTGGGTGAAGTGGAAGGAGCGCTGCGAGCGCACCCGGCGGTGAAGGAAGCGGTGGTGGTGGCCAAGGGCCAGGGCGCGGGCGACAAGCGCCTTGTCGCCTACGTCGTCGGTCATGGCCCCGATTCGCTCGACGTGGGTGAGCTGCGTCGCGCACTCAAGAGCCGACTGCCCGAGTACATGGTGCCCTCGGCGTTCGTGACGCTGGAGGCGCTGCCGCTGACGTCCAACGGCAAGGTGGATCGCAAGGCCCTGCCCGATGTCTCCGGGGCCCGGCCCGCGTCCGAGCACCCCTATGTCGAGCCACGCAGTGACGTGGAGCAGAAGCTGGCGCTCATCCTCGCCGAGATCCTCGGTGTGGCGCGCGTCGGCATCCACGACGATTTCTTCGAGCTGGGAGGCCACTCCCTGCTCGCGACCCGAACCATTTCCCGCATTCGCAGCGAGCTCGGAGTCGAGCTTCCGCTGAGTGCGCTTTTCGAGAACCCGAGCATCGCCCGGCTCTCCGTCCACCTGGTGCAGGCCCAGTCCACCCAGGCGGATCAGGCGGAGCTGGAGCAATTGCTGGCCCTGCTGGAGCAGGACACCAGCGACGACATCGATGCCCTGCTTGCGTCAGGGCAACTGGCTTCAGGCGAGGAATGACATCCCCATGAGCGACATCAACAAGCGTATCGCGGCCCTCTCGCCCGAGAAGCAGGCCCAGCTGCTCCGTCAACTCCGCAAGAAGGACACCCAGGCGGCCCGTCCGGCCATCACCGCGCGCCCGCGCACGGGTGACTCGGCGCCGCTCTCCTTCGCTCAGCAGCGCCTCTGGTTCCTGGATCGCATGGAGCCGGGCACGCCCACGTACAACATGCCGGCGGCCGTGAAGCTCGAGGGCCCGCTCGACGTGGCCGCGCTGGAGCAATGCTTCGCGGAGCTGCTCCGTCGTCACGAGTCGCTGCGGACCATCTTCCGCGACGATGAGGGCCATGCGGTCCAGGTCATCTCGCCGCCGCGCCCGTGCCCGGTGGCCCTGCATGACCTGACGTCGCTGCCCGAGCCCACGCGCGAGCAGGAGGCGCTGCGGCTGGCGCGAGAGGAACAGCAGAAGCCCTTCGACCTCACCCGCGGTCCGCTGCTGCGGGCCACGCTGCTGCGGCTGGGCGAGCGCGAGCACGTGCTGCTCCTGACGATGCACCACATCGTCTCGGACGGCTGGTCCATGGACGTGCTGGTGCGGGAGATGGGGCTGCTGTACGGGGCCTTGTCACGTGGTGAGGCCCCGCGGCTGCCCGAGTCGCCGGTGCAGTACGCCGACTACGCGCTGTGGCAGCGGGAGTGGCTCCAGGGGCCGGTGCTGGAGAATCAGCTCAAGTGGTGGCGCGAGCAGCTCGCCGACGTGACTCCGGTGCTGGAGCTGCCGACGGACAGGCCGCGTCCCTCGGTACAGAGCTTCCGGGGCGCGAGCCGCGAGTCCCTGCTGCCGCGCGCCCTGTACGAGCAGTTGAAGGCGCTGGGGCAGGCGCAGGCGATGTCGCCCTTCATGGTGCTGCTGACCGCGTGGCAGACCCTGCTGTCGCGCTACTCGGGGCAGGAGGACATCTGCGTCGGAACGCCCATCTCCGGCCGGCATCAGTCCGAGCTGGAAGGGCTCATCGGCTTCTTCGTCAACACGCTGGTGGTGCGCACCCGGATCTCCCCCGAGGCGAGCTTCCAGGAGCTGCTGGGCCGCGTGAAGGCCGCGACCGTGGGCGCGTACGCGCACCAGGACGTGCCCTTCGAGAAGCTCGTGGAGGACCTGAAGCCCGCCCGCAACCTGAGTTACTCACCGCTCTTCCAGGTGATGATGAACCTGGAGCAGGCGAAGCCTCCGCGGCTGGAGCTCCCGGGGCTCACGCTTACGCCGATGCCGCAGGCGGATCAGGTCGCGAAGTTCGACCTCGAGCTGCTCTTCAAGGAGGAGCCCGAGGGGCTGCGCGCCGTGCTGGTCTACAGCACGGACTTGTTCGATGCGGCGACGGCGCAGCGGATGCTGGGGCACCTGCGCGTGTTGCTGGAGTCCGCCGCGGCCCACCCCGAGCGTTCGCTCTCCGAGGTGCCGCTGCTGACGGAGGCGGAGCGTCAGCAGGTGCTGAAGGGGTGGAACGCGACGGGGCAGGAGTACGCGCGCGAAAGCAGCATCGCGGAAGAGTTCTCGCGTCAGGTGGAGCAGCGGCCGGACGCGGTGGCGGTGGAGTGCGGAGAAGAGAAGCTGACGTACCGGCAGCTCGATGAGCGAGCCAACCAACTGGCGCACTTGCTGAGAAGCAAGGGAGTTGGAGCCGAGGAGCGGGTGGGGTTGTGCCTGGAGCGCTCGGTGGAGTTGGTGGTGGCGCTGGTGGGCATCGCGAAGTCCGGAGGCGCATACGTGCCGCTGGAGGCGGACTACCCCCAGGCGCGTCTGGAGCAGATGGTGGGCGAGGTGAAGCCGCGGGTGGTGGTGACGCGGCGAGCGCTGGCGGAGAAGCTGCCGGTGCAGGGCGTGGAGTGCGTGCTGCTGGAGGAAGTTGCGGAGAAGTTGGCCCAGCAGCCGAAGCACGCGCCGAGGAGTGGAGTGGGCGGGCGCAACCTGGCGTACATTGACTTCACCTCGGGAAGCACGGGCAAGCCGAAGGGCGTGTGCACGGAGCAGCGGGGCGTGCTGCG
>NZ_RAWP01000231.1:0-2707 GCF_003668935.1 Corallococcus sp. AB032C
TGTCGTAGCTCGGCGTAACAGGTCCTCCGGAGTTCGGCGAACCCGGTCGGGGTGAGTTCGGCCAAACCGGTCCGCACCGGTTCGGCCAAACCGGTCCACTCGGGTGTCCGCCGACAGGCCACGCTGCCTTCCCTTGGAAAGGGAAGTGGCGTGAGTAACCGGAGAGTGGAGATGGACCGGCTGCAGGAATTGGTGCGGTTGCACCGCCTGGGCACGCCCGCGCGGCAAGTGGCCCGGGTGCTGCGCATGGGCGTGGACGTGGAGCGCGGCTACCGGCGCGTGCTGGAAGCGGCGGGGCTGCTGCAGGGCGACGTGCAGGTGCTGCCCGAACTCGAGGTGCTCAAGGCCGCGGTGCTGGCGGCGCGGCCCGCAGCCCCGCCAGCGCCCCAGCAGACGTCCAGCATGGAGGCGCACCGCGCCCAGGTGGAGGCGTGGGTGGCGAAGGGACTGCAGCCGCAGGCCATCTTCACCCGGCTGCGGATGGAGGCAGGGGAGCCGGAAGGCAGCCTCTCGGCGGTCAAACGCCTGGTGGGCAGCGTGCGTCGGGCACAGGGCGTGAGTGAAGAGGACGTCGCAATCCCCGTGGAGACGGCTCCGGGCGAAGTGGCGCAGGTGGACTTCGGTGAAGTGGGCCGGTTGTACGACGTGGATGCGGGGGCACTCCGGCGCGCCTGGGTGTTCGTCATGGTGCTCGGCTACAGCCGCCACCTCTTCGCCACGCTGGTGTTCGACCAGCGCGTGGAGACGTGGCTGCGTTGTCACGAGGCCGCCTTCGCGTACTTCGGCGGCGTGCCCCACTGCCTGGTTCCCGACAACCTCAAGGCAGCGGTGGTGCGCGCTGCCTTCGGGGTGGACGGGGAAAGGGCCCTGCAGCGCAGCTACCGCGCGCTGGCGCGCCACTACGGCTTCATCGTCGACCCGGCCCCACCCCGCGCCCCTGAGAAGAAGGGCAAGGTGG
This sequence comes from Corallococcus sp. AB032C, assembly GCF_003668935.1. Taxonomy (NCBI): domain Bacteria; kingdom Pseudomonadati; phylum Myxococcota; class Myxococcia; order Myxococcales; family Myxococcaceae; genus Corallococcus; species Corallococcus sp. AB032C. The sequence goes on from NZ_RAWP01000231.1 coordinate 959, forward strand.
AGGCGGGTGTGCGCTACGTGAAGGGCAACTTCTTCGCCGGGAGGACCGGAGAGGACGCGCGCGAGTGCGAGGCCGCCCTGCAGCGCTGGCTGCGGGACGTGGCGTCGGTACGCGTGCACGGCACGACGGGGCGTCAGCCGCGCCTCCTCTTCCAGCAGGCCGAGGCCGCGGCGCTGCGTGCGCTGCCGGCGGCCGCGTGGGCGCCCGAGGTGTGGCACGAGGCCCGCGTGCACAGAGATGCCCACGTCATGTACGGCCGACGGTTGTACTCGGTGCCTTGGCGTCTCATCGGCCAGCGCGTCTGGCTGTGCGTCACGGCCCACGACGTGCGCGTGTACGCCCAGGACGAGCGCGTGGCCACCCACGCGCTGCGCGGCGAGGGCCACCGCAGCACCGTGGAAGCGCACCTGCCCGAGGCGCGCGCAGCCCTGCGCCACCGCAGCCGCAGCCACTGGGAGACGCGGGCGGCCCGGCTGGGCCCCCACACCGAGGCGTACGTGCGCGCCGTCTTCGACGCGGATGACGTCCTCAGCCAACTGCGCTGCGTGCAGGCCATGGTGGTGCACCTGGAGGGCTTCCCGCGCGAGCGGGCCGAGGCCGCGTGCCTCCGGGCGCTGCACTTCGGCAACCTGCGCTACCAGGGCCTCAAGGACATCCTGCGCCGCGGCCTGGATTTGCAGCCGTTGCCCCAGGACGGGCACCTGGCCATCGCCACGCCCGCCGCCACTGCTACGCCGCCGGCTCCCCGCTACGCACGCGACGTGCGCACGCTGCTGCGTTAGCGCGCCCCTGGCAGTCCCCGCAGTCCCACCCCACTCAAGGAGTATCCCCCCGCATGAGTACCTATGACGAACTCGTCCCCGTGCTGAAGAAGCTGCGCCTGTCCGGGCTGCTGCAATCCCTCGAGGTGCGCTGCCGCGAGGCGGCCGACGCCAACTTGTCGCTGACGGAATTCCTCTACCGGCTGCTGGCCGACGAGGTGGAGCGACGCGACGGCAAGCAGTTGGACGTGCGCATGCGCCGAGCCGCCTTCGAACGGCCCAGCACATTGGAGGACTTCGACTTCTCCTTCAACACCTCCGTCCCGCGCACCAAGGTGCTGGAGCTGGGCACCTGCACCTTTGTCGAGCGGCACGAGAACGTGCTGGTGGTAGGCCCGGCGGGCGTCGGCAAGAGTCACCTCGCCCAGGCGCTGGGCCAGCGAGCCTGTCGCGCCGGCCACGCCGTCCTCTACGTGAGCGCTCACGACATGCTCACGCAGTTGCGCGCCTCACGCGCCGACAACAGCTACGAGCGTCGTCTCCTGCGCTTCACCACGCCAGCCTTGCTCATCGTCGACGACCTCGGACTGCGGCCCCTCACGGGAGAGGAGGGCATCGACTTGTACGAGATTGTCCGCCGTCGCTACGAGCGTGCGGCCACTTGCATCACCTCCAATCGCGCCCTGGAGGAGTGGCCGCCGCTGTTTGGTGACGCACTGCTGGCCAGCGCCGCCATGGACCGGCTGCTGCACCACTCCCACGTCCTCACCATCGAGGGTGACAGCTACCGCAACCCGCCACTCGCCAAGCGCACCCGCGCACCGCGCGCGGCCCAGGTCGAGACTCCCGCACGCTGACACCTGGCGGAGCCCCTGCCGGACCGGTTTGGCCGAACCCGCGCGGTCCACGCCGTCACGCTTCCCGGGCTCCTCACGTCCGGACCTGATTGGCCGGACCGAACAGCGACCTGATTGGCCGAGCCTTGACA
>NZ_RAWP01000232.1:0-2633 GCF_003668935.1 Corallococcus sp. AB032C
ACGAAGCCGCCAGCTTCCACACGTCCACCGCCTCGTTGGACAGCAGCCGGTCCACCTGCTTGATGCCGTGCTTCTGCACCCCGCCTCGCGCCCACGCCAGCGCCTGGCCAATCGCGTGCACCGACAGCGACGCGGCGTGCACCCCGCCCAACGTCGCGTGCGCCAGCGACAGCACTCTCTTGGCGTGCAGGTCCTCCTCGAACAAGCTCTCCAGGAACCTCAGCACCTGCTCTTCGTTGATGGCCACCTTGCGTCCCAGCATGGCTTCTCTTCCTGCGCCCCACCACTCCGCCTCGCACGGGCCTGTCAGGCAGGCGGCTGGCGATCAGCTTGCCGAAATGAGGGGATCTCTCAGCCCTGGGCCCGGACTGGAGGAATGGCCGTCCGGGTGGCTGGGAAACGAGCTGCTCGGCGCGTACCTGCTGCCGACAAGGCATGTCGCTGCCTACAGCATGCCGCTTGTCAATGGGGCGTTCGTCTTGGGTGGAAATGTCTACCGATAGCCACGAATTCTAGCGAGCTTTTGAGGTTGTCAGATCCGATTGGTATGTGGCGGATCGCTGCTGATGCTGGCGGCTGAACCTGGGGGCCACATGAGAGCTTTCGCAATAGCCGTGCTGATGCTGCTGACGGCCGGATGCGCTACGACTCGGGTCGTCAACCTCAACACGGGATACGGCAAGACAATTAGCTACACGCCCATTGAGTCCGACCCTGTCGAGATAGGGCGGGATGCCTTCAAGCAAGCTGTCACGCAGCTTGTGCTCGACATGAAATTAGATGTCGCGTTCAAGGAAGTTGAACGGGATGACCGTCGCTCCCTGCTCGCGTCGAATGGTGGAGTCGTTGACGGCGCTCAAGGGCGAGCCGTCCCGTCGGCCTATGAGCGAATTTGCCAGCGGCAGGACGACCCCAACGGCTGCATGGGGATGCTGGCCGGTGGGCTTACGTTCGGGCCGATGGAACGCCGTATGATGGCGCTCTACTTCGCGCTCGATACGGTCTGGGAAGGCGTCGAGGATGCCATCCGAGACATGGTGAACGGGGCGGCTCTGCGGGCCATGGTGACGACGATGATCGGGACGGCGCTTGTGATGCTCGTCGCGCCTGAGCCAATTACGAAGGTCATTGCAGTTGCGCTAACTGCGTCGCTGATTGCGTATCTCGGCACAGGTCCGGTGTGGAATCTCGGGCAGGGGTTCCTGCGCCTCATGGACGAATCGAGGGACGCCGCGAACGTTTCGGAGCTGGAGCGCGCGGGGCATCGCTTCGGAAAAATCCTTGGAGACAACGGCGCTCGCGTGCTGGTGATCGTCGCCCTGTCGGCGCTCGGCGGCAAGAACGCGATGGCGGCTCAGGGGCCGAGAATGCCGGGCTTCGCTCAGGCGGCGGTCAGGGCAGAGGCAGAAGGGGGCTTCGTGCTTGCCGGCGCGCTGTCGGGAGGGGTCCAGTCGATTTCAATTTCGTCTGCTGGGGTCCTCAACATTGCGCTTGCTCCGACTGCTGTTGCCGCGGTCGCCATGGGCCCCGGCGCTGGTGTGGGGACTCTACCTACCGGGGGAGCTGGGAGCGGCATTCAGGGGGACCCAGATGGGGAGGTACACCACATTTGCACGGACAAGAACGAGGTTTCGTCCGCTTCAGGAGGGCCGTGGACACCTCTATTTGAGAACTTTTTTAAGCAAGCCGATATGAAGATGAGTGATCGTGCCAACCAAGTTCGTATCAGTGGGCACCAGGGACCACATCCCCGTGGGTATCATGAGGAGATCTTTCGGCGCCTCACGTTGGCAATGAAAGGATGCCGAGATGTTGCGCAGTGCCGGGGCGGTTTGACTAGGGAGTTAGGTAGGATTGCGCGGGACCTGACAACGGAGGGAAGTAAGCTGCGAATGCTAATTACGAAGGCTGCTGGGAACTAAGGCATGGTGAGACGCTACTTTGACTTGAAGATCGACGTGTACGTGAAGGGGCGTTGGTATCTCTCAGAACCAACAGACCTTTCGGGTCGACAGATTGACGACATCTGGCAATTTCTTGACGGAAGGAGAATTGCCGACCCAGGGCCGTTATCCATACCGCTTTCCAGGCCCGGCAAGGCGCTCGATATCGACTTTGCCGGCGCAGGTCAGGCTCCAATCGTGAAGGCTTCATCTGCGAATGTGTTTCGTGCTTTGGCGCCCAATGACGTGCAGCTCTTTCCGGTGAAGATTGAGGGACAGGCCGAGCCCTTCTTTCTTCTGAACGTTGCGCGCACGGTTCGCGCCATTGACGACGCGGCATGCGAAGAAGCTCGACGGTGGGCACCGGAAGATGATGAGCCTGAAAAGATTGGTCAGTATCATGTCGTCTCAGGTCTTCGCATAGACAAGGCGAAGGTTGAATCTGAGCGTGTATTTCGTTTATGGGGATGGGCCTCGCCAATCATCATCGACGAAGAAATAAAGGAAGAGCTAGAGCGGGTCGGCGCCTCGGGTGCGCGTTTCGACGAGGTCTGAACCGTCCCCTGAGCCATCCCCTCATATGAAGCCGAGCGCTTCTTTGAAGACAGGGTGCTGGTGGAGGAGTTCGGCGAAGCGCTCGACGAGAGGCCGCAATCGCTCCTCCTTCATCATGGGAATGGCCTGGTAATA
>NZ_RAWP01000233.1:0-2631 GCF_003668935.1 Corallococcus sp. AB032C
GACGTGGGGGGAGACTCGCGCGGGATGGGAAGTAGCGGGTTGGAAGGCGCTCCGCCACTCTGGCCCGCGCGGCCGGAAGAAGCCACGGGCGCGGACGATTGGCTGCCTGGCGGCACGGCGTGCCTTCGGGACGCGGGGCGGATTGCTTTGAGGGGGGCCCGGGCGTTACCTGCTCCACCCATGCTCTGGACCCGCCCCGCCACTGGTCGCCGTATTCTGCCCGCAGGTTGGAGTCCCGCATCCTTCCAGGCGCTGGCCCGCTGATGCGGATCCTCGTCGTCAGCCCGCATGCGGCGTCCCGTGCGCTGCTCAGCCGTTTCCTGGACTCGGAGCCGGACGTGGAGGTGTCCGCCACGGGCGAGCCCGATGACGCCTTCGCCTCCATCGCGGAGCACATGCCCGCCCTGGTGCTGGTGGACCTGCGCCGTCCGGATGAAGACCACCCGCTGTTCCTGGGGCTCTTGCGCAAGCGGCACCCGTCGCTGCCGGTCATCTCGCTGGTGCCCGGCCGGCTGCGCATCTTCGACGGCCGCTCCGAGCGCGTGCGCGAAGCCCACGGCGACACCGCGGAGGCGCTGCACCACCTGATGGGGTCGGTGCTCCAGGCCACGCGCGACCTGCTGGCCCAGCACCTGCTCCGGATGTTGCGCCCGCCGGTGGGACGGGCCTGAGCCACCGCTCGACTACAGGCGCAGCCGGTAGCCCAGGGCCGCGAGCACCGCGCCCGCGTTCACGTCGCCGGTGGTGAGGAAGTCCACCGGAGCGAAGTGGAACTTCGCCTCCAAGAAGGCGCCGCCCGGCCCCAGCGGCAGCTCCGCGCCCGCGAGCGCCTGGAAGCCCAGCCCTCCGCCGCTCTCCGACGTGGTGCTGTCGAACGACTCCACCGTCGCGCGGTGCAGGTACAGGCCAGGGCCCGCGCCCACGTAGGGCGTGAGCGGACCGAGCGCGCGGGGGAAGCGGAACACGGCGGACAGCTGGATGGCCACCTCGCGCTCGGCGAGCGTGTACGGCGCTTCGATGGGCTGGCCCAGGTTGTCCAACTGGGGCCCGCGCAGCGTCCCGGACGTGGAGGGCCGGTGGTAGTTCACCTCCAGCACCAGCGCGAGGCGCCGCTGGAGCAAGGGCGTGAGATAGCCCACCTCGCCGCCCAGGAAGAGGTCGCCGCCGAGCGACGTGACGGGCTTGATGAAGCCCACCTTGGGCGCGATGAAGAGAGGGCCTCCGTTGTCCTTCTTGGAGGAGGGGGCGGCGGCCAGCGCCGCGGCCGCGAGCAGGGCGATGGCGTTCATGGGGAGACGGTGAATCCGGAGGACGCGGGGAGGGTTCCGAAGGCACCGCTGGCGTCCGCGACGATGAACCCGTAGGTGCCGGGCACGATGCCGCCGGGACACGCGGGGTCCGTGACGGGCCGCGAATCGAAGCCCGAGCAATTCGGCACGGTGGCCCGGAGCTGCGACGAGGAGACGAAGGTCACCTCGTACAGCGGGATGTTCACCGGCTGGCCGGGGTCCGTCTTCACGGGCGCGACGAGGTACACGTCGTGGGTGCCGGTCGTGAAGGGCTTCGAGGAGGTGCCGGAAGCGGTGTTGGTGAGGGTGATGACCGTGTCGCTCTTCGCGGGGCCGCTCGCGGGCGACACGGAGAGGGCGCCCAGCCTCGGATAGGTGATGGTGAGCGCCTGGGGACGCGTGACGGAGCAGCCCTCGGGATTGGTGAGGGTGAGCGCGTAGGTGCCTTCCGGTGTCGCGGGAGGCACTTCGGTTTCGATGCGCGTGTCGGAGACGACGGTGAGGGTGAAGAGGGGCTGATCCTCTTCGCCCTGCCGCTGAAGGACGATGAGCGGCAGCGCGTCCGCGCGGAAGCCGCGGCCTTCGATGACGAGGGGGCTGGCGACGTTGTAGCGGAAGCCGTCGGGCGCGGTGAGGTTCGTGATTTCCGGCGGCGGCACGACGCGCAGGGCGTCCTCGAGCTCGGAGGTGCCGCCAAGGGGGTTCGTCACGAAGACGCTGTAGGCGCCGGGCGGGAGCGTGTTCGACGGCGTGCTGTCGCGGGTGGGCAGGTCCATCCGCATGAGCTCGGTGCGCGCGAAGAAGAGGTGGTCCGCGGGGAGTGTGTAGTCGGCCGGGCCGCTCAGCGAGACCTGGGGCAGCTCCACGGACGGCGTGTCGGTGAGCGCGTCGCGAGGCACGGGGGTGAAGCGGCTGCCGATGAGCTCCAGGCTCCATCCCGTCGCACCGCCACCGGCGTTGCAGACGCGCGCGGGGGTGATGAGCCGCTGCCGCGGATTGATGAGGCCCTCGAGCTTCGGGGTGGTGCCTTCGGTCGATTCGGAGCAGGCGACCAGGCTGAGCAGTGCGGCGGCGACCGGAAGGCGCACGGGTTCCTCCATCATCCCGTCAACAAGGCTGTCACACGTTAGGCCGGGGCCCCGGAGGGTCAGGAGTTTTTTCCGGCTCCGAGCCCACAGCCCGGCTCGTCCAGCGGGGTCGGTTGAAGCAAGTGACTGATATCGCAGGGGAATATCTCGTGAAGGAGCGTCGGCACGGCGAATGCTTAGGCACCCCGGCAGCAGGGACGGGCAGCACGGTGGGGGGACGGAGTCGGTGGGGGGGAAGCCGCACTGCTTCAGGG
>NZ_RAWP01000234.1:0-2542 GCF_003668935.1 Corallococcus sp. AB032C
GCGGGGGGATTTTGCGGCGGGGGCGCCGTCGCGGTGCCATCGCCCTTCAGGCTGTTGTTGCTCAGGATATCCACCACGCGGGCGCGACGCGGGTGATCCGGTGGGCAGAGCGTGAGGAACTTCTCGTAGTGCTTCTCGCTCTTGGCCCGGTCATTGAGCTTCGCGTAGAGCACCCCCAGCATCAGGTGGCACTCGGGAACCTTCGGAGCAATCCGCGCGCAGTCCTCGGCGAGCAACAGCGCGCCGCGCTGGTCCTGGTCCTTGTTCAGCCGGTTGACCTCCGTCTGAATCTGGTTGATCAGCGTCTTGTCCTTCTCGAAGTCGGCGGCGGTCTTGCCCTTCAGAATCCCCGACGCGGTCTGGGCCGTCTTGTCCGGGGGTTCCACGGCGCTCTGGGCATCCTCGACCTTCTGCTTCACCGTCGCGTAGCGGGTGACGAAGGCCACGGTGTTCGCCGGGAAGCCCTTGAGGGCAGTGGCCGCATCCTTGGGCTGGCTGCTTTGGAGTGCAGTCTCGGCGTCATCCAATTGCTTCTTGGCCTTGTCCTCGGTGCTCAGCTTCTTCTCGAGCTCCTTGGTCTTCACGGCCGGGTAGGTCTTCACCTGCTGCAGCGATGCCAGTACTTCGCGAGCCTTGTCGAGCTCCGCGGCCGTGAGCGCGCGGTCGAAATCCTGCTCCAGCGCCTTCGTGTCGACGGCGGGAGGTTCCGGGGGCTTCTCAGGCGTCGCGGGCGGGTTCGCGGCCACGGTCTCCGGGGACTTCGTGTCCGGGGGCTTTGTCTGCGGCGGCGGCTCCGGGATGGGCTTCGGATCCGCGACGACCACGGGAGGCGTGTCGTCCGGCGGCTTGGGCAACAGGTCCTGGCCCTTCACCACGAAGAGCGCCGCGCCCGCGCCAATGGACAGGAACGCGATGACCGCGGCCACCCACATCTTCTTGGAGCCGGAGCGGCCCTGCGCGGCGATGTCGTCTTCCAGCGAGCCGGGTCCCACGAAGCGCAGCTTCACGTGGCCCATCTCGATGATGTCACCGTGGGAGAGCGTCGCCTGGGCGTAGCTCTCGCCGTTGACCGTCATCCCGTTGGCCGACTGCATGTCGATGACGCGCCACTCGCCGGTCTCCTCGCGCACGACCTTCGCGTGCGTGCGGGACAGCGAGCGGTGGTCCATGGCCACGTCATTCTCCGACGTGCGGCCGATCCGCAGCTCCGTGCGGTTGCAGTCGTACTCCTGGCCCTTGAACTCGGCGGGGGCGAGCACCACCAGCCGGGGCTGCTCGTCCTCGGGCACGCGCTCCACGCGCCGGGGCCGGTCCGCCTCCATCTGGTCCATGCGGATGATGGACGTGGCGTTGCGGCGCGCCTCCGCGGACACGGGCGTGTGCTCGTGCTCGTCTTCGGAGTCGTCGTCCTCCTCGTCCTCACCATCCACCATGGTGTCGCGGGGACGGGGACCTCCAGCGACCGCGTCCTCGTCGTCCTCCTCCTCGGGCTCCGGCTCCGGCCGGCGGGAGGCGGGCACCTTGGCGGTGATGGCGCCAGTGGGGGCGGCGGCGTTGGCCGCGCCCTCGACCTGCAACGCCAGATCGTAGTCACCGATCTGGATGAGGTCGCCCTCCTTGAGAGGGAGCTGTCCTGCGACGCGCTCGCCGTTGATCCGGGTGCCGTTGTAGCTCCCCAGGTCTTCGAGCACGACGTGGCCATTGAGGCGCACGAGCCGGGCGTGTCGACGTGACACGTTCCGCTCGGTCAGGCGGATGGTGTTCCCCTCCTGACGTCCAATGGTGATTTCGTCGCGCACGAAGGGAACAACGGTCTTGCGCCCCTCGTCGTCTTCGATGATGAGCTTCAGCACGGGTCCGGTCCGAGTACAGCTATAGCAGAATGCCCTTTGCCGAGACAAGCCATGTATCCCCCGAGAACAACAGGGTTTTTCGCCCATCCCAGGGTCAGGAATGCACTGTTGTCCATCGGTCGATTGGCCGGAAAGGGTGGGGAGGGCAGGATACCGGGGCTCACGATAGCGCTGATCGCGGCGCAGGCCATTCTGTACACCATGGTGGCGCCCGGAGGCCCACCCGGAGTGGATGCGCTGATCCACTGGGGGGCGAAGTCCGGCCCCCTGGTGACGGACGCGGGGCAGGGCTGGCGGCTTTTGTCGGCCAACCTCCTGCACCGGGACGCCCTGCACCTGGGCCTCAACCTGCTGGTGTTCGCGGGGGTGGGCACGGCGGTGGAGCGCTCGTGCCGGTGGTGGGACTACGTGGCGCTGCTCATCGTGTCCGGGCTGGCGACGATGGCGGGCTCGCTCTGGTGGTCTCCGACGGTGAGCGTGGGCGCGTCCGGTTGGGTGTTCGGGTGCGTGGGGGCGCTGCTGGTGCTGGGGCGTCGCGCCCGGACCGGGGCGAAAGGCGCGCGCATGGGGTGGTTCTCCGGGGAGAACGCGCTGCCCACGGTGCTTGTCTTCCTGTGGCTCGGCTGGACGAGCGTGGGCGTGGACAACGCGGGGCACATGGGCGGGCTGATGGCGGGGCTGCTCGTGGG
>NZ_RAWP01000235.1:0-2513 GCF_003668935.1 Corallococcus sp. AB032C
TGCATGTTCCACCGCCTCAAGCGCTTCCGCGCCGTGGCCACCCGCTACGAGAAGACCGCCACCAACTACCTGGCGGTCCTCCACCTGGCCTGCATGATGCTTTGGCTTAATTAGGGACACCCCCTAGGGCAGCAGGGTGATGCGATTGAGCGCGGGGGCGGGCAAGGGGCTCGCCATACTGCTGTGCGCCTTCAGGTATGCCTCCAGCGCGTCGCTGTCCACGGCGCCACCCAGCCGGTTCGTCCCCTCGGCGAACACCGGGAAGCCATCACCCCCACTCGCGAGGTAGTTGTTCGCGGTGACGCGGTACTCCGCCGTCGGGCTCACTGGCACGCCGTTGATCCGGATGGACGCCGGGTCGACGCGGCTTCCGATTGGCGCCGACGCGCTGAACGCATAGGTGAAGCCCGCCGATGGAAGCAGCATGAGGGTGGCTCCCGACGGCCGCCACTGCCGCTCCAGCAGTTGCTCGATTTGCGCGCCCGTCAGCGTCAGGGTGACCAGGCTGTTGCCGAACGGCTGCGTGGTGAAGGCCTCGCCGTAGGTGACCTCGCCCTGGGCGATGTTCGCGCGCATGCCGCCCGGGTTCATGAAGGCCACCTGCGCCCCACCCAGGTTCGCGGGCTTCGTCGCCTCCAGATGCGAGTCCGCGATGACGAAGCCCAGGGTGGACTGGCCCGCGGAGTCCGTCTGTGTCCTGAGCGTCTGCGACACCCATCCGATGACCCGGTTGGCCCTCGGCGTGACGAGCTCCTGGTACCTCGTCACCAGCTCCTTCACCGCGCCGACCTCCTGCACGTCGCGAGTGACGATGACGTTGTTCGCTCGCGCCTCCACGACGTCGCCCGTCGCCTTGCTCAACGTCAGGTCGATGTCCGTGACGAGCTGCCCCATCGACGAGGCGCTCGTGACGACCTTGCCATCGATGACGCAGTTGTAGGCCTGATGCGTGTGGCCGCTGACGATGACATCCACCGCGTCGTTGAGGCCCTTGGCCAGGCCCACGATGGCACCTGAGATGAGGCCGTCCGCACCCGCGCCCTTGCATTCGTTCACCAGCGAGCCCGAGGTCGGAATTCCGCCCTGGTGCACCACCACGATGATGGCTTCGACGCCCTGCCGCCGCAGCTCCGGCACCAGCGCGTTCACCGTCTGCACTTCGTCCTTGAAGGTGAGCCCCGCCACGCCCGTGGGTATGACGCTTTCCGGCGTGTCCTCCAACGTCATGCCGATGAAGGCCACCTTCACGCCCTCGAACTCGCGCACGTCGTAGCGGGGGAACAGCGTGCGGTCCACGCCCGTGGCCACGTTGGCCGCCAGGAACTTGAAATGCGCGCCCGGGAAGCCATCCCCGTCCAGGCAGCCATCCACCGGGTGGCAGCCGCCCGACTGCATGCGCAACAGCTCCGTGCTGCCCTCGTCGAACTCGTGGTTGCCCACCGCGACCAGGTCCAGGCCAATCAGGTTCATCGCCTCGACGGTGGGCTCGTCGTGGAAGAGCCCCGACAGCAGCGGGGAGGCGCCGATGAGGTCTCCCGCCGCTACCACCACCGTGTTCGGATTGGTGGCCCGCAGGGCCGCGATGTGCCGGGCGAAGTACGTCACGCCGCCCGCGTTCACCCGCACCGGTCCACCGTCGGGGGCCACGCCCGTCAGAATCTGGCCCGCGGGCTCCTCGAGCTGCCCGTGGAAGTCATTGAACGCGAGCACCTGCACGCTCACCGTGGTGGGACCCGCGTCGGGCGTCCCCGAGTCGGGCATCCCCGAGTCGGGCATCCCCGAGTCGGGCGTCCCCGCGTCCGTGCCGGAATCCGGGGGCGGCACCTGGACGGAATGCTGCTCACAGCGCTTGTCCTCGCAGACCCACTCCGTGTTCGAAGCCGGCGGTCCCTTGTCTTCACGGCAGTCGGCGGCGTCCTGGCACTCGTCACCTCCGCAGCCGCCATGGACGAAGAGGAACATGCCGGTGACGAACGCTCCGGCGAGCAGGAAGACGCTGGGACGCGCTCCTTGAAGTGACGAGCGCGGTGTGGCTTGTGGCATCGACGGAACTCCAACGAACAGGGAGGGGGAACCTACTCTGGTTCGTGGACGATGGCGCGACTTCATGGCGGCACGGCGCATCCGGCAAGGGGCGCAGCGTCACGATGAGCGGCTCCAGCAGCGCCTTCGCTCACGTCTGCAGTCGCGCGCGGGCCGCGCACAACTCCGCGAGCGTGTCGGCGTCGAGCATCGCCTGGCTCATCTCGCCAACCGCCAGGGCCCGAAGGCCTGTTACAGAGGCACGCGCCGCAACCTCTTTGACCTCAGGCGACTCTCGGTCGTCCAAAACCTCGAGGTCGCCGCGCGTTACCAACTCGCAGCGTGACCTGACCTGTTCGGCGCTCTAGGGGGTGTCCCTAATTAAGCCAAAGCATCATGCAGGCCAGGTGGAGGACCGCCAGGTAGTTGGTGGCGGTCTTCTCGTAGCGGGTGGCCACGGCGCGGAAGCGCTTGAGGCGGTGGAACATGCA
>NZ_RAWP01000236.1:0-2461 GCF_003668935.1 Corallococcus sp. AB032C
GTGTAAGAGTTCGCCGTGCCCCGTCTGGGCACTGAGCAGACCTCACCGGGGAGCGGCGGACGCGGTCGTCAGCCTTGGCTCTTCGGGAGGGTGACGGTGCCCGGGTTCTCAATGGCGGCCAGTGCAGCGCGCCGCAAGTAGTGCCCCGGGTCCTCACCGCGCAGGCGTGCCGTCTCGACGAGGGAGTAGAAGAGGGCCGCCACCTCGGTGCCCCGCTGGGACTTGCTGCCGTAGTGGTTCTTCCTGCCCAGCACCATGTCGCGCAGCTGGCGTTCGACGTGGTTGTTGTCGAGCGGCACCTGCGGGTGGGTGAGGAAGAGGGTCAGCCCGCTCCACAGCCCCAGCATGTACTCGAGGGCCTTGCGAAACGCGCTGCCGGGCAGCGCTCGCTGCGCCAGGGCCCACTGTCGGATGCGCTCCACCAGGGGGGCGGACTTCTGCTGGCGCACGGCGCACCGGTGCGCGAGCGCGGCCTGGCGCGTTTCCCCGCCCAGCGCGTACCAGCCCGGCAGGTCCGCCTCAATGGCATACAGCTCGCCGATGAGAGTCAGCACCTGCTTGCAGGCAGGGGCCACCTTCTGCGCCTCGAAGAATTTGCGGCGCACATGCGCCCAGCAGAAAGCCAGGGTTGCTGGCGCGGGCCCATCCGCGCCCGACTTCGTCGCCGTCTGGTACGCCGCGTACCCATCCACCAGGACGACTCCCGCGTAGTCGCCCAGCACCGTGCGAGCCGTTGCCCCGGAGCGGCTGGGCAGGATGCGGTGGTAGACGGTATCGGGCGAGGCGACCGTCCACGCGTACCACTTCGTGCCGGGCCCCTTCTCCAGCAGGTACCAGTGCGTCTCGTCCGCGTGCACCAGGGGCGAGGAGAAAACATGCGCTGGCAGCGCCTCGTAGCTGGGCTGGAGGTGGCCAGCCAGTGCGTCGAGTTGGTCCCACAGCGTCTGCGCCTCCACCACCAATCCCTCGCGCCCGTAGAGCCTTTCCTGTCGGGCCAGTGGCAGGTGGAAGCCGTACTTCATAAGGGCCACGTGGACGGCGAAGTCCACCGAGTAGCGGCCGCCCGGAATGAGGCGCGGCGGGGCAGGCGCCGTCACCGGAGCACAGCCGTGGCCGCAGCGGTACTTCTGCCGCTTCACGCGGCGCAGCAGGAAGCTCCTCTCGACGACGGTGATTTCCTCGCCGTCCTCCGTCTGGCCTTCCCACGCGTGCAGGCCGCTACCGCACAGGCCGCACACCCGGTCCGCCTCGTCCAATGGCAGCAGCACCTCCTGTACCTTCAATTCGGGCTGGGCCCGCGGGCCATGGCCTCGCCGCGGCTTGGCTCGCGGGGGCTTCGGAGGCTTGTCGCCGAGCCTCTCGCTGGAGGCGCCGAAGAGACGCTGCTGCAGGAGGGCCAATTGCTCCTTCAGCCCCATCAGCTCCAGCTGCAGCTTTTCCTGGGCGTCCTCGCCCTTGAGCCGGGCGTTCTCCGCGACGAGAGCTTCGAGACGCTGGTGCAGCCGGGCATTCTCCGCCTCCAGCAGGGTGGCCACCTGCTTCGCCGTCTCCAAGTCGCTCAGTTGCTCGACGCGCACCATGGCTACCTGCTGGGTGCTACAAAGCAGGCGCTACCGCAAGCGTTTTCTCGTCCACCACCGGAGGCGATAGCCGCCACCGTCCGGCCAGCTCGCAGCCCTCCAGAAACAGAGACAACTCACTCACGGTCAGCTCCACCGCCTGCGCGCCCTCTTCGCACCAGGGCCTGGCGAAGCGTCCCCGGAAGAGTCTCTTGGTGAGAAGCACCAGGCCCGTGCCGTCGAAGTGGAGCACCTTGGCCCGCTTCCGGCACCGGCCGACGAAGAGGAAGACGTCGCCTTTGAGAAGCTGCCTTTCCAGCTGCTGCTCGACGAGGGCGCCCAGGCCATCGAAGCCCTTGCGCATGTCCACTGGGGCCGCGTACGCGAAGACGCGCACCGCCCGCGTCAGCGTCAGCACTCCAGTCTCCCCAGCAACTGCGCGGCGGCCTCCAGACTGAGTCCCTCGACTCGCCAGCCCCCTGGCGACACCAGCACCACCGGCTGCATCCCCGTCCGGACTGCGTCGGTGACCGCCTTGCGTGCGGTGACGCGCACCGGCACCAGCGCCGCACTCTGCCGGTCGCCCTTCTCGCGCGGGTGCCCCGCGGGCCTGCCCTTGCGCCACGCGTAGAGCGTCGGCTCGGACACGCCCAGCTTCTGCGACGCCTCGGCCATCCCCCCGCCCGTCTTCACCGTGTGCTCGACGTAGCGCACCGCGAAGGCGCGCAGCGCCTCGGGGAACGGCAACGAGCCACTCCGCCGTCCAGCCTTCAACCGCTGCGCCTCCTGGCGGAACTGCTCCAACTCCTTTTCCAACTCCACGGACCACCTCCTGGCATGTAGCGGCAGGAGGTCTCACGAAAGGCTGGAGCCCGTCACGACGGGGCACGGCGAACTCTTAC
>NZ_RAWP01000237.1:0-2441 GCF_003668935.1 Corallococcus sp. AB032C
GCGGGGGACAGCGGCTCGGAGCCGTCCACGGGGAGGGGCCCCGCGGCGCGGGCGGCGGCGAGCAGGCGCAGCGCGGCGTCCTCGGCGGCGTCCTCCGCGGCCAGCTCCGTCATCCGCGCGGCCTTCTGGCGCATCCGGCGCGCGAAGGCGGCCACGCACAGCACGGAGGCGGTGAGCCACAGGAGCGCGGAGCTGGTGGTGAGCGGCAGCCAGCCGTAGCGGGCCGCGAGCCCCTCGCGCCAGTCCTGCTCCTCCAGCAGCAGCGACGTGCGGAAGGCCTTGCCGAAGGCCTGCTCGAAAGGCTCACCCGCGCGCACGCCGTCCACCAGCAGGCCCATGGCGTGCGAGCCGTGCTTGCCGGTGAGGAAGGCCACGAAGGCGGCGCTCTGCGCGTAGGCGATTTCGACGTCCGCGGGCACGTCCGGCCATTCGTCGGACAGGTCCTCGAAGTGGAAGACACGCTCCTGTGTCACCGCGCGGAAGAGGGCGCTGTAGTGGGCGACGGAGTAGCGCTCGTCGGTGAGGTTCTGCGCCACGCCCTCCTGGAACCAGCGCGGCCAGTCCTTCGCCAGCTGGCCCAGCGCCACGTGCGCCAGCTCGTGCCGCAGCGTGGTGGGCCCCTCCGTGTCGCTCAGGCTGAGCGCGTCCAGCAGGATGATTTGATGCCCGGGGTAGGCGAGCGCCACGGCCCAGCCCGGAGGCTTGCCACCGGGGAGCGCCAGCGCTTCGAACTCCTGGCGGCCCACGCCCAGGCGGATTTCGGTGGTGCCCGGCCAGTCGCGTCCCAGCATCGCGCCGAAGGCGTCCCGCACGCCTTCAATCTGCCCGGCCAGCGCCCGGGCCGCGCCCGCCGCCTTCGCGGTGTGCAGGATGACGAAGCGCTGCGTCTTCATCTCGCCCGCGACGATGGCGGGGCGGGCGTGGGGCACGAGCGCGGTGTCCGTGACGACGACCTCCGTGGCGTGGATGCCCCGCGGACCTTCGTCCTGCGCGAACACGCCCGGAGAGGCCAGCAGCATCATCAGGAAGGCGAACAGGCGGAGCATGCGTGGCCTCACGGTCCACCAGAGATAACAGCCTCGGCCGCCGCCGCATCAACCCCTTCCACCCTCAATCGCTTACGGCGCGACGTGTCACCCGCCACGAGTGTCACCTGCCGACGCGGCACGCCCAGTGTTTTGGCGATGAATTCCACCAGGGCCGCATTCGCTTCGCCATCCACGGGCGGGGCCGCGAGTTGAATCTTCAGCTGGCCGTCATGCTCGCCCACCACCCGGGTGCGGGACGCGCGCGGCTGGACGAGCACCGTCAGCTCCACCCCTGTCTGCACGGCTTTGAGCCAGGGGGCGGGCATGCGCGGGCGCTAGTCGTTGGAGGTGGCCTTCTTCTGAGACAGGAACGCGACGTTGTCCTCCACGCGCGCGTAGTCGCGGTCCGCGAAGGTGGGCGCGGCGAACGTCTCCAGCAGCTTGCGGTGGGCCTCCACCACGGAGCGCACCTGCGACTCGAACTGGGTGCGCTGGCGCTTGAGCTCGTTGATGTCCTCCACCACCTGCACCAGCCGCTGGTGCGCACCGTGGACGATCTTCTCCGCCTGGTGCTCCGCGTCCGCGATGATGATCTCCGCTTCCTTCTTCGCGGCGTCCTTCAGGTCCTCGCTGATGCGCTGGGCGGTGACCATCGTCTCCTGGAGGGTGCGCTCGCGCTCCTGATGCTGCTCGAGCCGCGCCTGCGTGCGCTTCAGCTCCTCCTTGAGCGCGATGTTCTCCTTCACCACCTCCTCGAACTCGCCGGCGATCAGCTCCAGGTACGCGCCCACTTCGGGACGCGCGAAGCCGCGCATCACCGTCTCGAAGCGCTTCTGCCGGATGTCGAGGGGGGTGATCTTCATGCGCCCCAGTCTAACCCATACACGCGCGCACTCCAGGAATCGGCCCGGAGGGGCAGAGGGGCGTCAGGGCTGGAGAGCAGACAGGCAGGCGTGTTTCAGGGCGCGGCGGCCGGGGCGGCTTCCCACTGCGACGCCACCGAGCGCGCGGCGTTCTGCACCGCGTAGCCCACGCGGCTGTCCGCGGCCACGTCCTGCACCACCCGGCGGGCGGTGGGGGTGCGCTGATACAGAAGACCTCCCAGCGCTTGAATCTTGAGCGCGTCCGGCAGGCGCGGGTGGCGCACGACGTTGCCCAGAATCTCTTCGGCGCGGCGGTGCTGGAAGAGAGCCACCGCGCGCAACGCGGCCTGCTGGATGCGCGGGTTCGGGTCCCAGATGAACGCGGCCAGCGGGTCCAGGGCGCGCGGGTCGCCCAGGAGCGCCAGGTCCTCGATGGCGAGCGTGCGGATCTCCTCCGGCGCGGGCTCCGCCGCCCACAACAGGCCCCTCAGCAGGGGCTGGTCCGCGGCGCCGGAGGTTCCGGTATCCACCGGGGGCCGGGCGGGGGCGA
>NZ_RAWP01000238.1:0-2367 GCF_003668935.1 Corallococcus sp. AB032C
TGCTGCATGTCCACGGTGGCCAGCGGCGACGCCGGCGCAATGCTCGCGCGTGAAGGCGCCAGCAGGGCCTCCACGTCCAGCGGCTTGCCCACCGCGCTCTCCGCGAAGCACTCGGCACCCTCGGGCGCGTCGGGCAGGTAGTAGAGCCGCGACAGGTCCTTTGTGGCTGGATCCGCCGGTATGCGCAGCATGGCCAGGGCTGCGGCTCGCACGGCTGGCCACTCGCGCGGCAGCACCGGGCGGCTCAGCGGCATAACGAGCCGCATGCAGAAGTCTGGTGGCCTGTGGCTGTGCGTGGTGTGCAGGGCGTAGGCGTAACCGTCGCGCTCCAGCACTTCGAGCGGCGCAAGTTGCTCCGGCGTCAGATGGTCCAGGTCGAAGACGGCAAGCGTGATGGCGTGCACGAAGTCGTTGCCGCGTCGCTCGCCGATCTCCACGGGGCTCCAGGCAGGGCCATTCTTCGCTGGGCACCGGCCAGGGCAGGGCGTCTGCGGACATTTGCTGCGGCGATGCGTGGTGAGCAGTGCGCGCAGCCGCGTCCAGTCCCAGTCTTCGACGCGCGGCGTGTTGTCCTGGGCGGATTCGTAGAATGCGACTTTCATGGGTGATGTGTGCTCCAGCCTCGCGGCAGCGGGCACGCCCAGCACGGACGACGCCCTTCGCTGTCTCAATGGGGGCACTTTCCACAGGTGGCGTGCAGTGGCAGGAGCAGCCGAGTCACACGGCAACACCACACACAGGGGTCGTTGTCCTATCTCCTATTGGTCTCGCGCGTATATATGTTCTTCTCTCTCAAACTCTCTATGAAAGAGAGAGAACGAGAGTGATAGGTGTGCGGCGGGTGTGTTGGGCTCGCAGCCCCTGCCTTGCGGTGCCGCTTCCCGCGCCTGCGACGAAACACCCGCGAAAAGCCACGGCCAGAGTTCGCCCCCATTTGCAGGGGAGGGGCTGGAGACCCGCCGGGTGATGGCGGCACGGGGCGCCGTGTCAGACGGTGATGCTACTCCCCAGGTCCTGGCCGTTGGAGGCAACCATGCGGGTCCATCTGGACACAGTGAGTCGGCACGCCCTGTATCCCGCCATGTCACAAGTGCGTGGGTGTTTCACGCATAGCGGAGGCATGCCTTCCTTGCGTGCCTTGGCAGGTGTCTTGCTGGTGCGTCGCACATTGTCGCATGGGGACGGACGTGTTTCTCAACGCACGAGAGGGGTAAGGCGTGAAGAAGGGCAGTGCAGCGAAGCGGGAGTTTCATGTTTCACGCAGCGGAGCGTCGCGGCCGAGCCCGGATGAGCTGGTGAGCGAGATTCACAGGCGCCATGCAGCGGGTGAGTCCGGGCGGGCCCGGCAACTGGTGGACGCGCTGCTGCGCCTGCTGGAGCCCCAGCTGCGGCGGCAGGCCCGTGGCTACGAGAAGCTCAGCGGGTCGCTGCTGGAGGACGACCTCGTCCAGGTGGCGCTCCTCGAAGCGCTCAAGGCCGTGGAGACATACAAACCCGAGAAGCGCGGCCGGCAGACCTTCTCCACCTGGGTGGAGTGGCGGGCGCGCCGGGCCATCATGGAGCAGATCCGCCTGCACTACGCGGACGTCCGTCCCTCGGACGCGGCCCAGCGCGGGCGCAAGGGACAGCCGAAGACGCGGCCCATGCCGCTGGTGAGCCGTGATGACGCGGCAGAGTCGCTGCCCGGTTCGCTGACGCAGATGCACGATGCGGCCCTGGCGCTGGAGGTGGCCACCGTCGAGGAGCTGTACGCGCTGCGTGAGGAGTGCGCGCGGCTGCGGCGCGAGGTTCTGCGGCTGGACCCGAAACTGCGGGAACTGGTGTCCCGCGTCCATGGCATCGGGCAGCCAGCGTGCGGCATCCGCGATGTGGCCGAGGACTGGAACGAGCCACGCAGCCGGCTGGACGTGCTGCTGGCCCGTGCCCACGAGCAGCTCCGCGAGCGTCTGGCGGACAGGGGCGACTGATGCCCGTCCTCGTCGCCCAGCGTGGCGGCCCCTGTGCCGCATGCGGTGCGCCCGTGCTGAAGGGCGAGCGCATCGAGTACACGCTGGGGACGGGACCGCGTCATCTCGCGTGCGCGGACAAGTCGGCGGAGCTGCGTCGCAACCAGCACGCCGCGCCGTGTGTCCTGTGCGGCGTCCAGGTGCCGAAGCGCGCTGGAGCCCTGTCCGTCACGGAAACGTGCGAGGGCGGGGCGTATACGCGGCGCTGGGCGGTGTCCTGCGTGGACTTCCTGGCCTGCCACGAGCGCATCGTGGCGGCTCTGCCCGGATTGCAGTCACGTTGAACATGGCTTGAGGCCCCCCCGGGTCCGAATTTGGGACGGTCGTCCCGTTTCCGCCTTGCTCGGCGGGCCCCCACGCT
>NZ_RAWP01000239.1:0-2203 GCF_003668935.1 Corallococcus sp. AB032C
GGAGAGGTGTATAAGAGACAGGGCTTGGGGGACATGGCGACGGCGGCGGCCGGGTCCAGGTCCTTGAGGTTCTTCACGACGGTGCGGCCCTGCGCGTCCACCACCTTGAAGTTGGTGTCCGCGTCCTCCAGCTCCGCCGTCTCCTCGTAGAGGCGCGCGAACGCCCGCGCCACGGAGGTGCGCCCGGCCACGTTCGCCACGATGCGGCACTTGGACAGGGCCCGAAGCTCGTCCAGCACCCGCACGTTGAGCGGGTCCGACATGGCGACCACCAGCGTCTTGCCGTCGTCGCGCAGTTGCAGCGGGACGACAGAGAAGTCGCGGGCCGTCTGCGCCGGAATCTTGGCCTTCACGTGCGGCGGCACCATCTGCACGGAGTCCAGGTTCACCGCCGGCATGCCCAGCTGCTTCGACAAGGCGCGCACGAGGATGTCCTCGGAGACGAGGTTCATCCGGACGAGGATCTCGCCCAGCTTCCCGCCCCACTTGGCCTGCTCGGCGAGCGCCGCCTTGAGCTGGCTCTCCTGCAGGACGTTCGCCTTGATCAGCAGTTCTCCAAGCTTGATCTGTGCCATGTCGTGCGCGCCATAGTACCCGGTTTGCGCCGGGACGCTGCCTTTCGACGCCTGGAAGCTCAGGAACCCGGCGCGGGGGGCGGCTGGGACACCGTCCCCTCCGAGCGGACCTCCTGTCCCCGCGCGTCGACGTCCACCACCTTCGCCCCCTCGGGCGCGCCCATTTCGTAGAGCGTCAGGTCCGGGCGGCCGTTGAGGCGGATGTCCGTGTACTTCAGGTCCAGCTTCGTGCCCGCCGTGGTGGCGATGAGGTGCACCTTGTCCGGGAAGAACTGGTCGCCCCGCTGCTGGAAGTCCTCGAACGCCAGGTCGTAGCCCGGCACGCCCCGGACCTCGCTCTTCACCACGCGCAGGTGCTTGGGATCCACGCGCAGTGTCTGCGTCGCCGGGCCCCGCTGGAGCTTGAGCACGTACACCTGCTCCTTCTCATCCAGCTCCAGGGTCATGGACTCCGGCGGCAGGAGGGGAACCTGTCCCAACATCACCGCCACCAGCTCCTCGCTCGGCAGGACGACAGGCAGGAAGCGGGACACGTTCTCCGCGCTCGCCGGGCCCTGGAGGTACGTGTTCT
This sequence comes from Corallococcus sp. AB032C, assembly GCF_003668935.1. Classification (NCBI taxonomy): domain Bacteria; kingdom Pseudomonadati; phylum Myxococcota; class Myxococcia; order Myxococcales; family Myxococcaceae; genus Corallococcus; species Corallococcus sp. AB032C. The sequence continues at coordinate 1,147 of NZ_RAWP01000239.1, forward strand.
CCCGCGCCTGGTAGACGCCAAAGCGCTCGCCGTCGGAGACGAGCGAGGCCACCGGGCGGTTGAAGAAGTCGTAGGTCTCCAGGTGGATGAGGGCCGGGCGGGTGATGGAGAGATAGGTGGAGAGCGTTCCGCTGCCCTGGGGCGAGTCCACGTGCAGCTTGGCGTCACCCTCCAGGGTCACCACCTTCGCCTGCCGCTCGCGCACGTGCTGGTAGAGCGTCTGGGCGTCCTCGATGCGGCCCTCCGGACCGAACTCGAGACGTTTGGGGCAGGCCGAACAGAGGAGGGCCAGGAAGATTGCGGCGGCTGCGCGGTTCATATGTCCTAGTGTGAGCCAGGGCCGCCTGCCCGGTCATCCATCATGAGCCTGAACGATCTACTTCATTACCTTCGCCTGGGCGGCGTCACCCTCGCCCTCCTCCTGGGCGCCTCCGTGGTGGCCCTGGGCGTGGCCATCGAGCGGCTCATCGCCCTCTGGGGCGTGAGCGAGCGCTCCCGCAACCTGGGCGAGATTGTCCAGAAGCACCTCCTTCGAGGTGACATGGCCGCCGCCCGCACCGCCGCCGAGCGCTCCGACGCCGTGGCGGCCGACATCTTCCTCGCCGGGTTCGACCGCTGGGAGCGCTCCCGCTCCACTGGCGGCAACGGCATCGAGTCCGCCGTGGAGCGCGAGCGCGCCCAGGTGGGACTCAAGCTGCGGCGCAACCTGTGGCTGCTCGCCACCATCGGTTCGACGACGCCCTTCGTGGGCCTCTTCGGCACCGTGGCCGGCATCATGCGCTCCTTCAAGGACCTGGGCGTGGACGTGGAGGCCGGCGGCACTGGCGGCTCCGCGGCCGTGATGACGGGCATCTCCGAAGCGCTCGTCGCCACCGCCGTGGGCATCCTCGTCGCCGTGCAGGCGATGGTCTTCTACAACTACTTCCAGGCCCGGCTGTCCCGCGTGCTGGTGGAGCTGCGCCTGTTGGGCGACGAGTTCGCGGAGGTGCTCAAGGAGCGCTCGGCCGGCGGCCCGCTGCCGGAAGCCACCCCGCCCCCGCGCGAAAGCACCACGCCC
>NZ_RAWP01000023.1:0-103135 GCF_003668935.1 Corallococcus sp. AB032C
CATGTCGGTGCACTCACCAGGGGTGCTCAGCTCTTCCTTTCCCTGCAAGCTCAACCCTGCCCACGGGGCTGGCGGCCGCTCGGCCTCCAGCACCTTTCTTCAGATAATTAGGGACACCCCCTAGGGCCGCGTGACGTGCACGAGGCTCGTCATCGCGTCCACGTACAGGGTCGTGTCGTCGGCGTACAGCGGCAGCAGCGGGGTGACCGACACCTGGTTGAGCTTCGTCTTGCGGACCTGCTGCGTGGCCGGGTCCTTGAACACGGCATACGGGACATCCTGGATGACGTAGGGCTCGCCGTTCACGTGGCCGATGATCATCAGCACATGGCCGGGGACGACGACGAGGTCGCCCACCTCCGTCTGTTCCAGCGCGCGCACCCGTTCGGCGTGTGAGTCGTGCGCCGTGAAGAGGCGGTGTTTCAGCGCCGCGCTCTTGCCCTGCATCCCGGAGTTGGGCGGAAGCAGCAGCCCCATGCTGCGGTACACCTCGCTGGTCAGGCCGCTGCAATCACGCGCATTGAACTGGTGCCCCCAGCCGTAGCGCTCGCCGAGGAACTTGAAGGACTGGCGGAGGATGTTGGCGCGGGTCAGCGGCAGATAGCCGGGCGCGGTGTCGGCGGTCCGGCGCAGCAGGGCGCTCCGGAAGGCCAGTGAGCCGTCCTGCTCGCGCACCGGCAACTGCACCGGCCACGAGGCATAGCTGCTGGCGCCGTTGACGGGCTCGCCGGGCGCCACGTCGGCCCGCGGCAGCGCGACCCCCATGTCGAGATCGAGCTCGGACACTCCCGGCGCTTCCGGCGTGAAGACCGTGCGCACCTGATCACCCGTGACGACGCGCCCGGGCGCCTTCGCCACGTAGGAGAACACCGCGTCCGCCGTGCCTTCCGCGATGTCGCCGCGCTTGACCCACGCGGGCCCCTGCGTCGTCTGGACGAACAGCCATTGCTGGTCCGCGCTCTGGTGCGCGATGGCGACCGGCTCGCCCGGGAACAGGACGCCGGCCTGAAGGCTCTCGTAGTCGCGCAGGTCCTGCGAGGCGAAGAACAGTCGACCGGACGGCAGTGACCGCAAGGGCGTGCGCCGCACGCTGAGGCCGTAGCGTGCAGTGGAGGTTTCGGGGATGTGCTCGGCCGCGGCGTTCTGGCGGAGTTCGCCGAGCATCGCCTCCGTCACCGGCTGGCCCTGTTCGTCGATGACCGCCTGGATGGGCGTCTGCTGCGCATCCCTGACCCAACCGGCGACCTGTGCCCGTGTCAGCGTGGCCGGGATGCCCTTCAGGTCGACCAGGCCGCCCTCCGGGCCGAACGCGCGCAGGCGCTTCGCCGCAACCTGGTCGGCATCGAGCAGCACCGCATCGGGAGACGGCGCGCGGCGGATCCAGAACTCAGGCGACAGCATGTCTTCGCTGAACGCCGGCACCCCGGACGAAGACACCGCGAGCGCGGACGGCGTGGCGCACGCGCCAAGGCTGGCTGCGGCCCCCATCACCGCGAGCGAGAGTGCCCGCATGCGCCACGTACGACGAGAAGGGAAGGCCAGGCGGCTCATGGGTTCTGCTCCCGCTTGAGGGTCGGTTGCTCTCCTATCGGGAGAACGAACTCTCAGTGGGGGCTATTTCGCAGGGTGGAGCAATCAGGGGGACTCCAGAATGTGGCCGAGATCGCGGTCCACCACGGTGAATTCGGGGGACTGGTAGCGGACGCCGAGGTGTCTTCGAAGGCGTGCACGATGGCGCGCCTGGCGCCCATCCCGTGCATGCGCCCGAGCCATGAGGTGCTCCATGGCTTCGAGGTCGGCCATGTCTCGATGGAGACGGAGCAGGGGATGGGGCGGAGCGCGCGCCGCGCTATGCTGCGTCACCTGTCCCCATGGCCTCTTCTCGCAAATCCCCTGGTTTCGTCCGCAGCCTCGTGTTGCCCGCGCTGCTGCTCTTCGCCCTGCCGCTGTTCGGGCTCTGGTTCTCCGGTCATGCCTCCGACCGCTTCGACGCGCAGGTGTTCGAAGTCATCGAGAAGCAGATTGGACGCGACACGGAGTTGAGCGCGGAGGATCGCCAGGAGGCGCTCGCCTTCTACCGCGAGGTCCCCGCGTCGGCGGCCTGCACGAGCGACAGCGAGGACCTGGCGCGCTACCGCAACAGCCTGGGCGAAGCGTGCTCGGACGCGAAGCAGTTCGGGTGGGCGTACCTGGCCTCCTGGGTCCTGCTGGCGCTCGGGCTTGCCTCCACGGGGGTCGCGCTCCTGTGCGGCCTGGCTGCGTTCATCTCGCGTCCCTTCCAGTACGGCAGCTTCGTGGTGGGCTGGCTCGTGCTCCGCATCACCAGCGCGCTCCAGGTGCTGGGCCAGGGTGTGCTGCTGGTGTGGCTCTCCTACTGGGTGACCGCGCTCTGGGCCAATCGCTACTACCCGAAGCTCATCGGCATCATGGCCCTCCTGGCGGCGGTCGCCGTCTTCCTGGTGGTGGTGGCCATCTTCCGCCGCCCGCCCATGGACTTCGACGTGGAGGCGGAGGAGGTGCCCGAAGCGCGCGCCCCGGAGCTGTGGGCCTGCGTGCGCCGGCTGTGCGAGCGGCTCCAGACGACGCCGCCCGACCACATCCTCGCGGGCATCGACACCAACTTCTTCGTCACGGAGAACGACGTGCGCGTGGACGGGCGCATCCTCTCCGGCCGCACGCTCTTCGTGAGCCTGTCCCTGCTGCGCCTGCTGGAGCGCTCCGAAGCGGAGGCCGTGCTGGCGCACGAGATGGGGCACCTGCTGGGCGGCGACACGGGGCACGGCAAGCGCCTGGCGCCCATGCTCTCGCACTTCGGCCACTACCTGGAGACGCTGTACGAGGGCGGCGTGACGCGCCCTGTCTTCTATTTCATGGCGGCCTACCGCGGGCTGTTCGAGCTGTCCCTGGGCCGCAGCCGTCGCGCCAGCGAACTCGCGGCGGACCGGCTGGCGGCGGGTGTCACGTCGGGGCAGGACATCGCCCGCTCGCTGGTGAAGGTGGGCGCGTACTCGAGCTTCCGGGACCGCGTGGAGGCGAAGCTCTTCGCCCAGGACGAGCAGCACCAGTCGGTGGGCATCTCCCAGCGGGTCGCGCACGGCTTCTCCGAATACGCCCAGTCCGAGGCGGTGCACGACGACCTGCAGGGCGCCGTGACGCCCCATCCGTTCGACTCACACCCGCCGCTGGGCGCGCGCATGGAGAACGTGGGCGTCCACCTCAAGCCCGCGGACATGGCGCAGGTGCTCCTGGAGCCCGTGGAGTCCTCGTGGGCGGAGGCCTTCGAGGACGCGGAGGCCATCGAGGCGCGGCTGTGGGGCGCCTACGAGGCGCGCTTCTCCCAGGCCCATGACCTGGCGCTCGCGTGCCGTTACGAGCCGTCCACGGACGAGGAGCGGCAGCACGTGGAGAAGTTCTTCCCGGCGCTCGTCTTCGAGGGCAAGGAGGCCGGCTACGAGGTGCGGATGGACTACGCGCAGGTGAGCTGCTCGGAGTGGGAAGAGCCCGTCGAGTTCGAGCGGATCGCCTCCGCCTCCACCGCCGACCGCATGTTCAAGAAGTACCTGGACCTGAAGGTCACCGGCGAGGGCCGCTTCAAGGGCGGGCGCTCCATCTGCTTGAGCAAGCTGAAGGAGCAGGACGCGGTGCTGGCGGCCTTCGAGCGCTACCTGGGACGACACCGGTTCATGAAGGCGCACCGCTCGGACTCGCGGGCCGCTTGAGCAGGAGCTCCGCCCGCTGGCGTCACGTCGCCGGCGGGCGGGTGCGGTAGAGAACTCCGTTCGCGAGCTCGAACGAGGTGCCGGCGGCAAGCCGGGTCCCCGGGCGGCAAGCGCGGGCCCATGGTGACTGGCGCCATCCTCCTGGTGACCGCGGTCACCAGCCCGCGGGCCCTTTCCGTGAAGCCCCTTCCGCCAACTCGTTGAAACCACAGGCGGGCATGAGGCCACACCGGTCGACATGAGCCCGGCATGCCGGGTGCAGTAGGGCAGGGCATCGCTGTACTGCTCCCCCTTCGACGCACTCCTGAGGTTCCTGCCATGGCCCGTCGCATCGGTTCGTCCCTGCCCCGCACCTCCAGCCTCCCGACCTCCACGGTGTCTCAGCCGAAGCCCCCGGCGCGCGCGTCGACGCTCCCTGCCTCGACGACGGCCGCGAAGCCCACGGCCACCAAGCCCACGGCGACCCCGCCCGCGGCAACGGCGACCAAGCCCACGGCGACGACGCCCGCCGCGAACACGGCGACGCCTCCGAAGCACGCGGCGGCTCCCGAGGGGCAGCCCTCCTACAGCCCCTGGGAGCTGACCTCGGGCGCCTCGGACGTGGCGGTGAGCGGCGGTGACAACAAGCTCACGGCGCCCGCGGCCGCGAAGCAGACGATGTTCATCGACAAGCCGGCGACGCCCTACCAGAAGGACACCTTCGGCGGTGGCCGGGTGAGCGCCAACATGGGCTCGGCGCAGGCCTCCACCACCAGCCACAGCGGCGGTGGCGTGCACCACTACTCGGCCCAGGCCGAGGCCCAGGGGCCCAACGCCTCCTTCGAGTGGCAGAAGTCGCACTCCGGCCGGATGGGCGTGTCGAGCGCGCAGGTCACCGGCGAGGCCAACACCTTCAAGGCGCAGGCCCAGGCCGGTGTGTCGGCCGACACGAACTCGCACGCCTACACCGCCGCGCTGACGGCCAAGGCGGAGACGGGCGTGGGCGTCACGGCGAGTGCGAACCACGACTTCAACCGGCACGTGGGCGGCTACGTGAAGGGTGAGGCGAAGGCCGGCGCCTCCGCCTACGCCGAGGGCGTGGCCACCCTGGACCCGAAGACGGCCACGGCGATGGTCTCCGGGCAGGTGGGCGCGGGTGCCACGGCGGGCGCGTACGCCACGGCGGGCGGGCACGTGGGCCGGGTGCACGGCTCGGTCACCGCCGGCGCGGTGGCGGGCGCGTCGGCCCAGGCGGGCGGCAAGTTCGGCCTGGAGAATGGCTTCCTCAAGCAGTCCGCGGACGTGAACACCGCCCTGGGCGTGGGCACCCACGTGAAGTCGGACGTGGCGGTCGACCTGCGTCACCACATCAAGCCGGGCATCGCCTCGGGCCTGCGCCCCGCGCTCGGCACCGCGATGGGCGTGCCCGCGCCCGCGATCGCCATCGAGCCCGAGAAGTCGGGCATCGAGAAGCTCTTCGCCAAGGCCTTCGGCAAGGAGTGACCCGCTGGGGGCATACCCCCCGTCCGGGTGTTCCTCCCTGGCGTCGTCATGGGCCACTTCGTAGGTTGCGCTCCCCCCCAGTCCTTCGAGCGCTTCCCACTCCATGACGACGTCCATCCTCCGAACCCTCCTCCTCGGTGCTCTTGTTCTCCAGGCGCTCTCCGCCTGCGCCACGGCCCCACTGCGTCACGAGCAGCCGCCGCATACCGCTCCTCCCGCGGCGGAGCTGACCGAGGCACTGAAGCCCTTTTCCTTCCTCATGGGAGCGTGGGACGCGGAGGGTGGCGGTACGCCCGGTGCGTCCGCCGGAACCTTCACGTTCCAGCCGGATGTGCAGGGTCATGTGCTGATCCGCCGGAACGCATCCTCCACGCCGGGTGGGCGGCACGAGGACCTGATGGTCCTGTATCCGGGAGCACCTGGCGCGGTGCGTGCGAGCTACTTCGACAACGAAGGGCACGTCATTCAGTACTCAGCCCGCGCGGAGAGTTCCCCGGCGAGCGCGGAGTTCGTCACCGACGAGGCCGCAGGCACGCCCCGGTTCCGTCTGTCGTATCTGCTGAACACAGACGGCACACTCAACGTCAAGTTCGAGATCGCCCCTCCCGGTGCCGGCTTCCGGACCTACCTCGAGGGTACTGCCCGGCGGAGATAGGCATTGGCGGCGGGTGCGACATCGTGACGGCCAATACCCAGCACATGAGGTGAAAGGCAGCCGCCGAATCCTCTACACTGACAGTCATGTCACGATGGCTGATTGCGCTGGTGATGCTTTCGGGATGTACGGGCTCTGTCTCGCCGTCCGACGCGGGCATACGCGACGCGGGTCCGTCCTTCGATGCAGGCGTGCGCGACGCTGGCGTCTCCCCGGGCTGGGGGCAGGGCACGGAGGTCGGCACGGTCGTCAACGACGTCTGGACCCCCGGGCGTGACAATGACGGCCGCGTGAACGAATCCAGCTGGGCGCTGGTGCCGCATGGCCGGTGGGTGAGCGTCTCGGACACGAACCTCGACGTCCTGGGGGCGCAGGTGCAGGCCGCCATTCCCGGGTGGAGGGACTACGGCAGCCAGGGCTGGGGCGGCGTCACCGAGGCGTGGAACGCGCCGGCCTTCGACCTCGCCGGCCGTCGCCTGTGGCGTCACGGCGGCGGTCACGGCGACTCGAGCAACAACGGCATCTACCGCTTCGACCTGGACTCGATGCGCTGGTCGATTGAGCACATGCCGAGCGACACCAACCTCTGGAATCAGGCGTACCGCCAGTCCGCCACCTTCGCGGGTTGCCCGGAGTCGAGTGCGGCCTACCACGCGGAGGTCGACGCGGGCACCTGGGCGCAGCGCGACCACTGGTACTACGACGAAATCTTCTGGGACCGCACCGCGAGCAATCCCATGGGCAATCCCACGGCGCGGCACGTGTACGACGGTTTCATCTACGTGCCGGAGAGTGACGAGCTCGTCGTCGCCTGCCGCCGGCTGTGGCGGTACTCGCTCGAAAGCCACACGTGGACAATCAAGACGCATCCGCGCGCGAACGGTGACGAATATGCCTTCACGGAGGACATCATCGCGGTGCTCGACCACGAGTCGAAGCTGGTGATTGGCTCTTGTGGTTCCGGTGGCCCCTTCGCCGCGGACTACGACCTGCGCACCGACACCTGGCTCGCCCCGCGTGCGAGCTGGGGAAGCTGGGACTGGACCGGCGCCGCCTACACGCAGGATGGCGACATCGTCACCATCTTCATGCCGCCGCACAGCTCAGGGAACTACGCCTCCCCCGGCCGCTGGCAGCGCTACGACGTGGCCACCCACTCCGTGCTCGCGTCGGGCTCGACGTGGAACTACGAAGGCGGTCTGTCGCTCGCGTCATTCCCGGACACCGAACATGCCACCGACGGTCACGGCATGGTCTACGTGCCGACCGAGGGCGTCTACTGGGTGTACACGAAGCTCAACAGCGGCATGGCCTGGCTGGAGCTCGACCTCAAGACGACGCCCGCGACGTTGCGGCCGAAGACCTTCGCCAACGCTGCTCCCGTCCTGCCGAGCGGCATCGCGCGGCGCCGGGCCATCTACTTCCCCAGCCTCGACGCCATCGTGTGGATGAGCCCCGCGGACCAGGATGTGATCGTCTTCCGTCTGTGAGGCCTCATGCAGCGTACGCCGATCAGGCGCTGGACGTAGCTCGCGTCCAGCGCCTGCTTCCAGGCCGGTCCAGCGACATCAACCGAAGCGAAGGCTAGTTACAGGGCGCGCCGCAGGTGCCCGCCCCACGGGCCTGACATGCCGCCGTGTTGATGCAGAACAAGCCATCACCCGTGCAGCACCCGAGCAAACGCGAGGACTCGTCCGTGGTCTCGTCCGGAACCGCGCTGCTGGGGCTGGTCGAAACGAGCACGGCCTCGTTCGGCACGACTTCGCTCGGGGCGAGCTGAGAGGAGGAAACAGCCATTCCCACCACGAAGGCAAAACTCAGGGCAACTCCGGAAACAAGCGTCCGCAGCATCTGATGCTCCTTGGGTTGAGAGGCGTCTGGGATGGTACTCCCAGTGTGCCCCTCAATCCAAGACTCCGGAGTCTGGCTTTGTTTGGTGTTCGGGGTGTTGAGTGTGGATGTATTTTGATGGGTGGGGCAAATGACACGCTGCGAAGTCAGGTCTTCCCGTAGCGGCGCACGGCCTCGTCGAATTCAATTCGGCGTGCGCGCAGCAGTCCACCCGCCAGGGGCTCTGCTCCGTCGACGTCCACGTAGTCGAGCTTCCAGGCGAAGCCGAGTGCCGGGTCGAGCCGGTCGACGATGAGGTCGAAGGTGTATGCGGGGCCCTTCGTGGCCACCAACCCATGCACGTTGTCGTGTTGGTCCGAGATGCTTGAGAGATCCCCGGGTCCGGACACGCGGTCGATGCTCGGACGCAGCACCAGGTGCTTGGGCTGACTTTCGACGCGTTCGAAGTGGCGCAGGTGGAACTCCCCGGCGAGCACCACGTGCATGGACACCATGTTCTGATGTCCGTGAGGCACGATGGCTCTGCCTTGAGCCAGCCCGAAGAGCTTCGTGCCAAAGACGCGCGGCAACCCCTCGACCCTGGGCAATGGCGCGGACATCGCACCGGCTCGGTCATCCGGCAGCTCGAGGCCCGGCTTCAGTCGGTCGGCGTCGATGGCCCGAACCAGCTCGGAGAGAGGGACCCGGGCGAAGAGCGCCTCGACCTGCTGCTGCCATTCCCGTGGCTCGAGCTTCCGGTCATGGACATCCGAACAGAGTTGATGGGTACGGGAGAGCCACGCCTGGACCTCCTTGCGCACGGGCCCCGCGAGCGCGTCCTGCCGCAGGAGCATGGGGATCAGGGCATAGCCCGTCAGTGCTTGGAGCAGGACCTCTCGCCGCGTAGAGCGCTGAGTCATACCCGAGCAAGGAAGCAGGGTGCATGCCAGCATTGCGGACGGCATGTTCGAGGCAAGGTCCCGACTCCATGCGCTCGCCCGCGGGTGAGCAGCCACAGGTGTGGCTGGATCCGCACAGGCCTGGCCGCGCCTACTGCCGGACCGAGTACTCGGTGCCCGAGCGGAAGGGGATGGTCATCGACGCGAAGCCGTGGCGCGGGTCGCGCACCCAGGTGACGTAGTCGCGGTAGTCGGCCTTGAAGACACCGACGTTGTCGGTCACCACCACGGCGCCCGGACGCAGGGCCGGGGCGACGAGCTTGAGCACGTCGAGCGCCCGCACGGGGAACCCATCGTTGAGCATGAAGTCCACCTCGCCGAGGTCCTCCGCTCGCAGCGTCTCCGTCGCGTCACCCACGCGAATCTCCGCGAAGGACGCGAGCCCCGCCTCCTCCAGGTGCGCCTGCGCGCGCCGCGCCTTCTCTGGCAGGAGTTCGGTGCCAATGACACGGCCGCCGCCGTTGTCGCGCACCGCCGCCGCCAGCCACAGCGTCGAGACGCCAAAGGACGTGCCGAACTCGACGACGGTCCTGGCGCGGAGCGCCCGCGCCGTCAGGTAGCAGAAGGCGCCCTGGGCGCGCTCGATCGCAAGGTACTTGTCCGCGAAGGCGTGCTCGGTGCCCGGCTTGTCGATGGGGCGGCCGAGGAGCATTCGCGGCAGCTGTGGCAGGAGGTGGAGGAGGACGCCCGGCATCTGCCGTTCGGCCTCTCCGTGGAGTCGCCGCAGCACGGCGCGCACCCGTTCGTCGGGCAGGACGGCCAGGGGACCCCTGGCATTGTCGTTAGCGCTGAACACCGGAGAATCCCTTTCGGCCTGGCGCCCAATAGGCGACGTTGGTGACCTGCTTCGCGGAGATGCCTGCTCGCCGCACCGCCTTGTAGAGGCGCTGGATTGACGGAGCCTTCCCGGTGAAGACACACCGCGTCCGCGGTTCGGCGAGCAGCGCGCGCATGAGTTCGTTCTCGATGCGATCGAGGTGAACAGCCTCCGGCTCGCGCGCGGTCAGCGTCACCCCATTCGTGACGCCAATCCGGTCGAGTGCGATGCGCGAGGCTTCGGTGGATTCCACCTCGAACGAGAACGCCACCTCCCGGATTCCCTCGGGTGTCGCTCGAAGCGCGGCCGCGGTGCTGAACGAGGTTTCGTCGCCGAAGAAGAACAACGGCCGGTCGACGGCGGCGAGGTCCAGCGCCGAACGTGGGCCCACGAGGAAGAGCGGCTCTCCCATGGTCGCCGACGCGAGCCAGTTCGACGCGATGCCCTGGCCGTGAACGAACCCGAGAAACGTGGCGGTGCCGGTTCGCGGCTCGAAGGAGAGCGGCGTGTACGCCCGCCCGGCCAGGCCGGCGAAGCCGATCTGGATCATGTCGCCGGGTGTCCAGCGGCGGCCTTCAAGGTCTTCTCCCTCAATCGTGACGAGGCGGAACGCATCGCCCACGGACTCGACTTCGCGAACCCTGGCGCGGCGCGAGACGAGGCGATGGAACATGGACTCGACGACGCCCGAAGGCGCGGTGGATGGCGACGGCATGCGGGAGACCATAGGGAGTCGCGCCCCTGGCCGCATTGCGCAATCAGGACAATTTGTTTATCAAAACGGTCATGGCGGCGAAGCGGCGGAAATCGAAGGCGACACGGCCCGTGGATCCGACGAGCTGGACGTTCAGCGGAGACGTACGGGTGGCGAACGGGCCTCCTGGCGCGGTGGCTTCGCTCGAGTCGCTCGGGGTCCGGTTCACGCTCGATGCGCGTGGACGCTTGAAGACCGCGGTCGAGCGGCCGGTGAACGCGATCGGGCTCAGCATGGCGAGCGGCGGGCTCGAAAGCGAACCCCACGCACACCGCGAATCACAGCTCATGTACCTGGTGCGCGGAGAGATGATCTGCGAGGCGTCGAACGCCCTCTGGATCGTCCCGCCGCAATCCGCGCTGTGGATCCCCGGAGGCGTGACGCACCGGATCCGGGGTCGCGCGCCGCTCGAAGGCTACAGCGTCTTCCTCAATCCGCGCTCGGCGCCGAACCTTCCGAAGGATTGCTGCGCGGTGTCGGTGACGCCGCTCTTCCGTGAGCTCCTGCTGCGCCTGGCGACGCGTCCCGCGCTCTACGACCTCAAGGGGCCGGACGCACGCCTGGTGACCGTGCTCCTCGACGAACTGGCGACGGTCTCCATCGAGAAGCACCGCCTGCCGATGCCGAGCGATCCCCGGCTCCGGCGTCTGGTGGACGCGATGGCCGCCGAGCCGGCGATTGGCGTGACGACGAAGACATGGGCGAAGCGAATCGGCGTCAGCGAGCGCACCTTGAACCGCGTCCTCGTCGAGGAGACGGGCTTGAGCTTCGGCCGCTGGCGCCAGCAGCTCCACATCATCCTGGCCATCCAGAAGCTCTCCCGGGACGCGACCGTGCAGAACGTGGCGTTGGAGCTCGGCTACGAGAACGCGAGCAGCTTCGTGACCATGTTCCGCAAGGCGCTCGGGACGTCGCCCGCGCAGTACATGGCGAACCGCCTGGCCACGCCGGCGGGGAAGCGATAGCCGCAAGCCCCCTTCCGTGGTACCTGCCCGGCAGCCACTTGACGCTCCGATGGCGGTGCGACGTTCTGTCGCGACCGTAGGGTGTCCTCGGGTGGCATTCGTCGGCTGGCGCCTCCCGGGTCATGACCCCGTTGTTTCTGGAGGCCCCCATGTCCACGTCCGAACTGCCCGTCCTCGAGTTCATCCTCACGAACTACAAGAACTTCAACGCCCGCGCGACGCGCGACGCGCTCCTGTCCTACTGGGAGCATGTGTCGAGCGGTGGCCGGATGTTCTGGAGCGTCGCGGGCGCCATGTCGTCCGCGCAGCTCGGCATCACGCTCGCGCCCGCCATCCGCTCGGGCCTGATTCACGGCCTGTCGGTGACGGGCGCCAACCTGGAGGAGTCGCTCTTCCGGCTCGTCGCGCACACGGCGTACAAGGACTTCCCCGAGTACCGCTACTTCACCAAGCAGGACGACACGAAAATCCTCGAGCAGCGGATGCGCCGGGTCACCGACACGAGCATCCCGGAGGACGAGGCGTTCCGGGCGGTGGAGAAGATCGTCGTCCCCATGTGGAAGAACGCCTCCGCGAAGGGCGAGCGCCGCTTCTGGCACGAGTACTTCTACGAGCTCATCCAGGTGCTGGAGCCCTCGGCGTACGAGGGAGACCCGGAGGCCTGCTGGCTGATGGAGGCGGCGAAGCGCAAGCTGCCCATCGTCGTCCCGGGCTACGAGGACTCGACGTTCGGGAACATCTTCGCGTCCTACGTGAAGACGGGCGACTGCAACCCGAGCATCGCCAAGTCTGGCATCGAGTACATGGCCGACTTCTACGACCGCTACGAGGAGCTGTCCGCGGGCAAGGGCGTGGGCTTCTTCCAGATTGGCGGCGGCATCGCCGGTGACTTCCCCATCTGCGTCGTGCCGTCGACGAAGTACGACATGCAGAAGCCCGTGAAGCCGTGGGCCTACTTCTGCCAGATCAGCGACTCGACGACGTCCTACGGCTCGTACTCGGGCGCGACGCCCAACGAGAAGATCACCTGGGACAAGCTGACGGAGACGACGCCGATGTACGTCATCGAGTCGGACGCCACCATCGTCGTCCCGCTGATGCTCCGCGCGCTGCTGGAGTGCCAGGGCCATCCGGAAGCGGCGAACGCGCTCATCGCCCGGCACCGGCGCTAGTCACGCGCGAACCGCGGCAGGGCCCGGAACGTGTTCGGGCCCTGCCGGGCTTTCGTCAGAGGCCTTGCTCAGAAGCGGGCGAGGAAGGCGTCGTTGCTGCCGGCGTTGATATTGCCGCCGAGGCTTCCGCCCGTCTGTCCGGCGACGTAGGCGTTGCCGGAAGCGTCCACGGCCACGCCGCGGGCGACGTCCTGGCGCGAGGTGCCCAGGGTCTGGCTGCCCAGCTTCGTGCCGAGCGCGTCGTAGCGAGTGAGGAAGGCGTCGGAGGCGCCCGCATACGGGATGCCGGCGAGCCCGCCCGTGTAGCCGACCACCTGTACGACGTTGTTCGAGGAGACGGCGACGCCGAACGCGTAGTCGGGCTGCCCACCTCCGAGCATGCGGCTCCAGTCGCGGTTGCCGGCGCTGTCGTAGCGGGCGAGCAGCACGTCGATGGTGCCGTTATTGGTGTTGCCGTCCAGGCTGCCGAACGTTTCACCAACAATGTAGACGCCGCCATCGGGGCCCACGGCGACGCTCTTGCCGTCATCCAGCTCGCCCGCGTCAATCTGCCGGACCCACTGCTGGGCGCCCAGGATGTTGAGCTTGAGCAGGAAGATGTCGCTGTTCACCGCCGGGGTGGTGCCGTCGAGGCTGCCGTAGGTGTTCCCGACGATGTAGACCTCGTGGGTGGGCGTGACGGCGATGCCGCGAGCCATGTCGCTCGCGGAGCTGCCGAACTGCTGGAGCCAGTACGGGTTGCCCGCCGTGTCATAGAGCCCGGCGATGATGTCGTAGTTATTGGGGTTGCCGCCGTTGGCGAAGCTGCCGCCGGTGTAACCGGTGAAGTAGAGGGTGTCGTCCGCGCCAATGGCGATGCCGGTGGCGAAGTCATCCATCTGCGTGCCGTTCTGGCGCAACCACAGGCGGTTGCCGGCTGCGTCATACTTGGCGATGAAGAAGTCGATGCCGCCCGCGTTGCTGTAGAAGTCGAAGCCACCGAAGGTGGTGCCGGCCACATACGCGTTGCCGTCCGCGTCAGTGGCCACGGCGGTGGCGCGGTCCGCCCCGGTGGTGCCGAGCTGGTGGACCCACTGGAGGTTGCCGGCGGTGTCGTACCGGGCAATGAACGCGTCCTGACCGCCGGCCTTCGGGTCGGCGCCGAGCTGGCTGGTCGTCTGACCCACCACGTAGACGCTCGCGCCCGACACGGCCACGGCGTTGGCCTGCTCATCCAGGTTGGCGCCGAGCTGGGCCACCCAGGAGGGGGACGGAACCTGGGCCGCGGCGACGGAGGGGATGGCCGCGGCGCCGACGACGCCCGCGAACCCAAACATGCTCAAGAGAAGGTGTTTCATCACGAACTCCATTTCTCAGTGGGGGGAACAGCTCCGCGGCGTCAGGGAGGGAAATCTGCCGCCACGGCATCCTTTCAAGACCACGAGAATCGGTCGCGCGGAAGATGGGTAGTGAAAGACACACATGCGACAGTGTCTGGCTTGAACACGACCGTGACACATGGACGCGTCATGTCATTTCGCGACGCTGCCGCGCCCAGGCCTCGAAGCTCATGGGGGAGAGGCCGTAGGAGCGCGCGATTTCAGGCCGAGCCAGCACCGGGGCGACGTTCATGTACGTCATGCCTTGCGCCACGCCGGGATGCAGGCCGGCCGCGACGGCCTCTTCGATCGTGGAGGACTGGACCACGTACTCCTTGCCGTCGACGCGCGAGAGGACCTCGGTGATTTGAGGGAGCGTGAGCACGTCACCCGCGAGCTCCAGCGTCACCCCATGGAACTTCGCAGGCTCGTTGATCGCCGCCGCGGCCGCCTTGCCGATGTCCTCGGGGGCGATGAGCCCGATGGGCTTGTCGGCTCTGACCACCGTGAGCAACCGGCGCCCGTCGACGAAGCCGGAGGGATCCAACATCGCGTGGTCCATGAAGGTGGCGGGCAGGAGGAGGGTCCAGTGCTTGAAGCCCGCGGTGCGGACGAGGTCGCACGTGGCCAGCTTGTTCTCCCAGTACTCCTCGTGGAACTTCCAGCGCCCCTCCGCCCAGCCCTCGACGTCGCGGTGGGCGCCGACGCCGGTCGTCGCGGTGTGCACGAACGTCTCGACGCCCTCGGAAAGCGCGGCCTCGACGAGGTTCTTCCCTTGCTGGCGCTCCTTGCTGAAGTCGATGCCGGTCGCGGAGACGATGGGTGACTGCATGGAGAAGACCGCCCGCGTCCCGGCGCAGGCGGCGCGCAACGACGCTGGATCGTCCAGGTCCCCGACGACCACCTCCGCGCCAGCCGCCGCGAGGGCCCTGGCGTTCGCCGCCTCCGGATTGCGCACCAGGACGCGCACTTTCGTGCGGCCCTCGGCCAGCAATGCCCGGGCGGTGGCACCCCCCTGGCGTCCTGTGGCGGCGGTAACAAGAACGGACGCGTTGCTGCGCATCGGCGGCTCCTTTGTAAGTGGTGGACCCCACCGTTTATTGTTCGTGTTAAATACGGAGGGGCCCCCCGTTTGTCAAAGAGAAGGGTCTCGTGAGGAGGAGTTCGCCGTGGAGCAGATGAAGCGGTTGCGCGCGGACGGGCAACGCAACCGGGAGCGGATTGTCGCGATCGCCGCCGAACTGGTCGCCAGGGAGGGCGCGCAGGTGTCTCTCGAGGAGATCGCTCGGAAGGCGGGGGTCGGTTCGGCGACCCTGCACCGGCATTTCCCGTCGCGGCAGGCGCTGCTGGAGGTGGTCTTCCGCGATGGCGTCGCGCAGCTTTGTGAGCGGGCCGCCACGCAACCGGGTAAGGCACCCGCCGCCGAGCTGGCGGACTGGATCGAAGAGGTGACGGTCTACACCGCGACCCACCGCGGGCTCGCCGCCGCGCTACTGGCCGGCCCGGATGGCCTGTCCGCCGAAGACATCTGCTGCACCGACATGCTGCTCAACGTGCTGAAGGTGCTGGTGGCGCGGGCGTCATCCGTGGGTGCGCTTCAAGCGGGCGCCACGGCGGAGGACCTGATGATGCTGGCGAACGCGATCGCCGTCGCGAACGAAAACGATCCGAACACCGCGCGCCGGGTGCTGCGCCTCGCGCTCACCGGCATCCGGCGCTGAGCGCGGTCGAGGGGGCGCGGGTCCCGGGGGAGCAGGCAACCCCAGGCCCCAAACGCGAAGGCCCTCAGGCGGTGCTGGAGGCCTTCGTGGGTCTGTCGTTCCGAGCGCTCCAGAAGGTCGTCATGGAGCGCTTCGACTACGGACCAGATGGGGGGCAGGTCGCGGGCTCGAGGTAGAAGGCTTCCCACGAGCCCGTGTCGGTGGGATTGCAGATGCCTCCGTTGCCGCCATTTCCGCTCTGGATGGGAGCGCCGGGGGTGTTCTCCTTCCAGTTGCGCGCGGTGCCTGTCGTCGACTCGAAGCCATAGCGATTGCGGCCGCCGAAGACGCCGCATGCGTGGCGGGTGAACGACTCCGCCGTGCCGAGCGAGGCATTCACGGTGAGTTGATCCGCGACCACCGCCAGGTACGCGCCGCTCGCTCCCTTGAGCTTGTATTTCGCGCCGCTGGTGACGAGCTCGAAGACCTCGCCACCGGTCTGCGTCGTGCCGAGCGCGGCCACCTTGCCCGCGCCGTCGACGGTGAGCCACTGGTCGGTGCGCTCACTCTGGATGCGGAAGCAGCCCGCGCTGCCGCTGGCCTCGGTATGGCAGGTCGCATCGCAGCCATCGCCCGGCTGGGTGTTGCCATCGTCGCACTGCTCGCCGCTCTCGACCGTGCCGTTGCCGCACACGGGGCCGCCGCCGCTGCCCGGGCAGCTCACCGGTTCGAGGTAGAAGGCCTCCCAGGCGCCGCCATCGGCCGGATTGCAGGCGCCGCCATTGCCGCCGTCACCACTCTGGATGGGCTCGCCCGGCGCGGCTTCCTTCCAGTGGGGCGCGCTCCCCACGGAGGCCCGGAAGCCGACGCGGGTGCGCCCGCCGTAGCCGCAGGCCAGCTGGGTGAACGACTCCCCGCTGGTGAAGTTGGCGCCCATCGTGAGCTGGTTCGCCACCACCGTCAGGAACGCGTCGCCCGAACCCTTGAGCTTGTACTGGGCTCCGTTCGGAACGAGCTGGAAGACCTGCCCGCCGGCTTGCGTCGTGCTGCCGGCGATGACCTTGCCCGCGATGTTGACGGTGAGCCACTTGTCGGTGCGCTCGCTTTGAATCTGATAGCAGCTCCCGCCCGAGGTCTCGACGAACCAGGCGGTGTAGGTGGCCGCGCTGCCAGGCGTGATGAAGGTGTGTGATTGCGCGCCTCCGTCCGACCACGACGAGAACGCCCAGAACCTACCGCCCGCATACTGCGGCGACTCGGCGCCCACGGAGCGGACGACACCGACCACGCCCGTCGTGTTGTGCGGCGCCGCGACCGGCCGCCCGTCCATCAGGACCTGCAGTCCGCTCGGCACGCTGGTCACGGTGAGCGGGACCGTGACGGGGTGGACGTCGCGATACGTCGTGTGGGTGAGGCCAATCGAGTCGCGCACCGTGAGCCGCAGGCGATACCAGACGTTGGCCGAGCTCTCTCCGATGCTCGGGATGGGCCAGCTCCCGCTCGCGACGCCGGTGGTATCCGCCATGGCCGGGTGCGTGTGGGTGTCGTGATGGAAGGTGATGTTCCAGGTCATCGCGCTCGGCGGCAGCGCGCCATCCTCCAGGTCGCTGGCCGAGCCGGAGAACGTCATGTTGGTGGAGGCGATGTAGGTCGCGCCCGTGGCGGGCGTCACAATCGTGGCCACCGGCGGCTTGTTGGTCGTCACCGTCAGCACGGCCTCGGCGCTGGTGGCCGAGCCAAGCCCGTTGGTCACGACCGCGCGGAAGCGCGCGCCGGTGTCGGAGAGCTGCGCAGCGGCCAGCTCGTAGCTCGGCGAGGTCGCGCCGGCGATGTCCACGCCGTTGCGCTGCCACCGGTAGGTGAGGGGCGGCTCGCCGCTCGCCGACACCGTGAAGGTGGCAGGATAGCCGACCGATACCAACGTGCTCGCAGGCTGCTGCGCGATGCTCGGCGGCAGCGAGGCCGTATAGGCGATGCGGCCCACCTGGCCCGAGCCGCGCGCCAGGTAGTAGAGCGCGCCATCGGGCCCGACATCGAGGTCCACGGGCCCCGCGGCGGCCGTCGCGAACAGCGAATTCGCACCGGTGTTCGGGTCGATGCGCGCAATCCAATTGTTGGTGTAGTCCGCGAAGAAGTACTGACCGACATACGCGCTGGGAAAGGCCGAGACGGGTGGATTGTAGAAGGCTCCGCCCGCGATGCAGTTGCCGGCGGCCGTGCCGGAGCCATGCGGGTACGCGTAGAACGGCTGCGTGAGTTCCGGGCGGTTCGTGAAGTAGCCCTCCGTCATCGGCCAGCCGTAGTTGGCACCGGCCTGTCCGCGGTTGATCTCCTCCCAGCCGCCTTCGCCCACGTCGTTGATGAACAGGATGCCCGTGCCGGGTTGAACGTCGAAGGTGAAGGGGTTGCGCAGCCCCATCGCCCAGGTCGCCTTCGCGAGCCCGGTGGCGGTCGCATAGAACGGATTGTCCGTGGGGATGCTGCCGTCAGGGTTGAAGCGCAGCAGCTTGCCGAGCGGCGTGTTCAGGCTCTGTGAATTGGAGGAGACCGCGTTCTCGCCGACGGAGACATAGAGCTTGCCGTCGAGTCCGAAGCGGACCGCGCCGCCGTTGTGGTTGGCGGCGTCCAGCGTCGGAAAGTCGGCGAGCACCAGCTCGCTTCCGGGAACCGCCACATTGCCGTTGGCGGTGAAGCGGCTGACCCGGTTGTGGATGCTGCCGGCGACCGACGTGTAATAGACGTAGAGATAGTGGTTGCTGCCGAAGTTGGGATCGAACGCGATGCCCATCAACCCACGCTCGTTGTCGTTGTCCACGGCGAGCGTCATGAACGGAGTCGCCAGAAGCTGACCGTTCACGACGACGCGCAGCGAGCCATTCTTCTCCGAGATGAACAGGCGCCCGTCAGGCGCGAAGGTCATGGTGGTGGGGCCCTGGAGGCCACTGACAAAGACCGAGTCGGCGAAGTTTGCGTCTTGCATGACCGCGGCTGCGCGCGCTTCCGCCAGCTCCGGGGGCGACTGCATCGAACAGCCCACGAGGAGGGAGAAGACCGCGCACACGACGGCTCGCACATTCGTTCCTGGCATCCCTGCTGCTCCCGGTCGAGTAGTGATGTCCGCTTTTACGCTGAAAACATGTTCGACTGGAATAGCATAAAGATGAGGTCATCCATGCATCGAGGTTCCTGTTTGTGCGGCGCGGTCCGCTTCACCGTGGAGGGCGAATTGCACAGCCCTGACGCATGCCACTGCAGTCAGTGCCGCAAGCATTCGGGCCACTATTTTGTCTCGACGGACGTGCCGCGCTCAGCCGTCACGATCGAAGGCCAAGACAAGATCAGCTGGTTCCAGTCATCCGAGAAGGTGCGTCGCGGCTTCTGCTCCGTCTGCGGATCGTCGCTGTTCTGGGATCCCATTCAACGCGATTGGATTGGAATCGCGATGGGCGCCTTCGACACGCCTACCCACACCCGCATCGCCGTTCACGTCTACATGGCCAACAAGGGCGACTACTACGACGTCGAGGACGGGGTGCCGCGATTCGACACGATTCCTCCAAAGCCGGGGTGAGGCCGTTCCCCCGCTGCGATGGCGGCCACTTCCGCGAGCGTCGTTTCGATGTCGTGACGATTGACGTCGATGTGGGTCACCGCTCGAATCAGTCCACGGACCTGCCCTACGCGCACGCCACGGCTGGCAAGCGCCGTGACGAATTGTTCATTTGACAGTCCGATGCCACTGACATCGAAGAACACCATGTTGGTCTCGGGGTGGAGCGTCGTCAGCCGGATGCCTGGAATCCGCGCCAGGCCGTCGGCCAACAGCCGGGCGTTCGCGTGGTCTTCAGCCAGGCGGTCCACATGATGGTCGAGCGCGTACAAGCACCCGGCGGCAGCAATCCCCGCCTGGCGCATCGCTCCGCCGAAGACGTGCTTGTAGCGCCGAGCCTGGGCAATGAACTCCTTGCTGCCCGCGAGCATCGCCCCGATGGGAGCGCCCAGCCCCTTGGTGAAGTCGATCCAGAGGCTGTCGGCCTGGGCCGCGAACCGGGCAGCAGACACGCCGCTGGCGACGCACGCATTGAAAAGGCGTGCTCCATCCATGTGGACCGCGAGGCCTTCGGCTCGTGCGGCTTCCGCCACCGCCGTCAGTTCCTCGAGCGACCAGACGGTGCCGCCTCCGAAGTTGTGTGTCTGCTCGACGCACACCAGCCTGGCGATGGGTCCGTAGGGCGAGGGCACGGTCTTCACTCGCGACAAGGCCTGGCGCAGTTCGTCCGCGGTGAAGATGCCTCGCTCCGTCGGAACACCCTCCCGACTCCGCCCGGATGATGTGGGCCATTCCGTCCGCGATGACGGCGTCCGCTGGCCGTGTGTGGACCTTGACGGCGACGAAGTTGCACATCGTTCCCCCAGGGAACCAGAGCGCCGCCTCCTTGCCCAGGAGCGCCGCGACGCGCTCCTGCAGCAGGTTCTCCGTGGGGTCTTCGCCATGCTGCTCGTCGCCGACCTCGGCGCTCGCGATGGCCTGGCGCATGGCCGCGGTGGGCTTGCTCTCGGTATCACTGGACAGCGGAATCAGGTGCGCAGGGGAGGGCAGGTTCATGGGTTCTCTCTGCCTCCTCATGGTGAGAGGTGTCTTGAACGTTCCTTACCTGCGGCCCGCCATCCTGGCGAAGGCGCCCGGCGTGATGCTGGTGATGCGCTTGAAGTGTCTCGTGAGATGGCTTTGATCCGAGAATCCCGCGAGGGCCGTGACCTCCACCAACGGCATCCCGAGTCGGATGAAGTGCCTGGCGCGCTCCACTCGCAGCGCGATGAGATACGCATGCGGAGCAAGGCCGGTGGCCGCACTGAACGAACGGATCACCTGGGTCTCGGAGACACCCGACTCGGCGGCAAGCTCCGCGATGCTGATGTTCTCCGAGAACCGGTCGTGAAGGGACTGCCTGACCCGCGAGACGGTTCGTGGGTCACGCAAGAGCCTTGAGCCCGCGGGTGCCGCGGTATGCCGAGTGAACAGCTCACGCAGGAACATGAGCGTGCGGCTCTCCCGCTCCAACAGGTCCTCGGCGCATTGGGACGCTCGATGGAGGGCTTCGAACTGCCGGTACAGCGAGCTGTCCAGCAACACGTGGCCATCGAAGGACGGGGGGCTCCGGTGGGTTTCCAGCGCGCGAAGGACCAGCGTCGGGGAGGGGTAGAACATCCGATAGCGCCAGCCACCGTCGACGCCGCAATTCCCTTCGTGGACCATGCCGGGATTGATGACGCACAGAGTCCCCTCTGGCATCAACAGGGGAGAGGACCGGCCCGGACGGAAACGCTGAGCGCCTCGCTCGATGATCCCGATGGCATAGGTCTCATGGAAGTGAGCAGGGAAGGCGAAGTCCCGGTACTCCGCGCACAGGTATTCGACTGACTCCAGTGCGGGTTCAGGCCAGAACTTCACCTGGTTCTCGTTCGCACCCGCGGACGCCATGGGAACCGCCTTTAGCGGGAGGCCGCGATCCCCGTCAGGATGAGATCGATGCCGGCCAGGAACTCGGCGAGGTCATCGTGCCCGGGCAGTTGGGCGGCGAGCTTGCGGGTGAACGGATACTCATTCGCGTCGAGCTCCTTCCACCGGGCCGACACCGTGTTGAGAAACTCAACGCGGTCCACGGACGGATCGAGCATGCGGCCGTTCGCGGCATTCTGGATGCTCACGCCGACGATGTAGCTCATCAGCGTCGACCCCGCCGTGAACCAGGCTCTGTCTGAAAGCCCCATCGCCTGGAGCTGGTGCCCGATGCGCTCGAAGATCCGCAGCATCGGGGACTCCCACGGGGCGCGAGAGAGCTGCGCGCCCACCCACGGATGCGCATCGACCGTCTCGAACACAGCGACGGCGAGCCCGCGGAGTGATTCCTGGGGCGTGGCGGATGCGGAGACTTCGGGCATCGCGCGGGCGACGACGACGTCGGCGGCGGCCACGAGCAGCTCGTCCTTGTTCGCGATGTGCCAGTAGATCGCGCCGGCGCCGGTCTCCAGCCGCGTGGCGAGCGCGCGGAAGGTCAACCCGTCCTCTCCCTGGTCGTCGAGCAGCGCGATCGCCGCTTCGACGATCCGCTCGCGTGAGAGCGCGTCCTCACGCCGTTCCGACCCGCGCCTTTCCTTTCCCATGGCTCCATCTTGACAGAACTGGAACAGCGTTCCAATGTGGTTTATGGAACGGTGTTCCAGTGGCCATTCCAAGAGGAAGCACGATGACTCCCATTGCCATCATTGGCGCTGGCCTGGGCGGGCTGACGCTCGCTCGCGTCCTTCACGTTCACGGCATCTCCGCCACCGTCTACGAGGCCGACGCGTCCGCCGATGCGCGCACGCAGGGCGGCATGCTCGACATCCATGACTACAACGGGCAGCTCGCGCTGAAGGCGGCCGGGCTGTTCGACGAGTTCCGCCGGATCATCCATGAAGGCGGCGAGGCTTCGCGGATCCTCGACCCACACGGCACGGTCCTGCTCGACCAGCCTGACGACGGCAGCGGTATTCGCCCCGAGGTGCCGCGCGGCGAACTGCGGCGCATCCTCCTCGACTCGCTGCCTGACGGCACCGTGCAGTGGGGACGCAAGGTCACGTCCATCCGCTCGCTCAGCGGCGGGCAGCACACGCTGACGTTCGCGGATGGGGCGAGCGTGACGGCGAGCCTCGTGGTGGGCGCGGACGGCGCCTGGTCGAAGGTCCGGCCGCTGCTGTCCGACGCGAAGCCCGCGTATGTCGGCACCTCGTTCGTCGAGACCTACCTGCTCGACGCCGACGCACGCCACCCGGCCAGCGCGAAGCTCGTCGGCGGCGGAGCCCTCTACGTCCTCGCACCCGGCAAGGCCATCCTCGCCCACCGCGAGCCCCACGGCGTCCTGCACACCTACGTCGCGCTCAGCCGGCCGCAGGAGTGGTTCACGGACATCGACTTCTCCGACCCGAAGGAGGTGAAGGCTCGAGTCGCGGCGGAGTTCGACGGCTGGGCGCCGGAGCTCACCGCGCTGATCACCGACGGTGAGACAGCCCCCGTCCTCCGGAAGATCCATGCGCTCCCGCCCGGACATCGGTGGACTCACGTGCCCGGTGTGACACTGCTCGGCGACGCCGCGCATCTGAACCCGCCCGACGGAGAGGGCGCCAACCTCGCGATGTACGACGGCGCCGAGCTGGGCAAGGCCCTGGCCTCGCACCGGGGCGACTTCGATGCCGCGGTCGCCGAGTACGAGGAGGCCATGTTCCTGAGGAGCGTGGATGCCTCAGCGGAGGCCGCGAGGATCCACACGCTCTGCTTCAACGATGACAACGCACCGCACGGGCTGATCAACCTGCTGTCCGGCGGCGCCGCACCGGTCCGGGAGAGCACGTCATCCCGCGGGCAGTCCTGATGCCTGAGGTGCCGTGTCATTCCGGAAGTCCTTGGTTCCACCTGGGCTACGGGATGAAGGTCGGGAGAGCCCGCCCCTTCATCCAGGCGTCCATCATCCCGTCCTCGAGCAGCTTCCCGACGACGTGGTAGCGCGACACCATCGCCGGGGACGTGAGCGCGTCCTCGCAGACGACCTTGGCTTCGCCCAGGTAGGACGAGTGACACATCCATATCTTCGCGCTGTCGTTCCAGAGGAACCCGACGTGGTAGTCGAGTCCGACGACGTAGAGCCCGGCACCGGCGCTCCTCAACCGGTCGATGACTTCGGACACAGGACGGTCGCGAAACCGCCAGGTCGTCAGCCCAGGTGCCAGCGTCTTCACGATGTGCTCGGCGGGCTGTTGGGCCATTCGTACGCGCTCGATTCGGAAGCCCGCGTCCCGAAGCACGGTGGAGACGAAGTAGCCACAGGCAATGCTCCCTGTTCCGGGAGTCTGGCTATGGCCGTAGAACTCCCAGGGCGTGCCGTACCAGGCCGGCATCAGCTGTCGGGTGATGGCATCCAGTACGGTTGAACGGGCCTCGTCCCGCAGGGATGTGCGCTTGATGCCGGGCTGGTGCCACCGTGTGCCGAAGTCCTGTCGTCGGGCCTCCAATCCAGCGACCACCTCGGCATAGGGACGCTCTGGACCTGGGGGCTCGGGCTCCGCGTCGACAGGGGTCAAGGCGAGGAGCAGCAGGATGGGAACCATGCGCCTGTGGACGCCTGGGCCCGCACGGGGGTTCCCTGTGAGATGAGTCAGAGCCGACGCAGGAACGCGATCAAGTCGCTCTTCTGTTCAGGAGTGAGGGACTCCGGTGGGCCCTGAAACATCCCCTCAAAGGAGTTCGAGCGCGACAGCGAAACCAGGGTCTGGGTGGGCGAGGGACTCGCTGCGGACGGTCGCGGCATCCATGCGCCTGTGGCTCGTGAGCAGGCCCGCCGCTTGCGCGTCTCCGGAAAGGATGTGGCCGTGGCCGCCATCGACGCCGACAGGGCCCACGGCAATGAGCGCGAGGCGCAGATGGCCCAGCACCTGCTGAACGCCCAATCGGAGCGTCCCCAGGCCTGGACGCTGGTCCTCACGGGCAGCGTCCACGCGCGCACCACGGAGGTGAGCTGGGATGGCGACTTCGAGCCCATGGGCGCTCGCGTGGCACGTGTCCTGCCCTCGGTGCGTTTCCTGGACGTGGGCTTCCAGCGAGGCACCCAGTTCGCCTGCCGCTACAACGTCTGGAACGAGGGCGTGGAGTGCAACGTCTTCGGCATCAGCCCGGCGCTCGAGGCATGGCAGTCCTCCAAGCAGGCCGAGGGACTGAAGCTCTTCACGTCCCAGCAGCCTGACGGATTCCATGGCCGGCTCTACCTGGGCTCTCTGACCGCATCGCCGCCCGCGCTCACCACCGTCAACCCCGTGCCCTCGGGTCCTCGATGAAACTCCCGGAACGACTGACAGGTCTCAGCGCGGGAGGGAGCTCCTCGCGCCGATAGAGGCGAGGCTGGTGGCGCGTCCGACACGGGGAGTCTACCCTGCTGCCTCGGCGCTCTGCTCCTGCGCGAGGAGGATCAGCTTGGCGCGGCTGGGCACGGCCAGCTTGACGAAGACCCGCTTCAGGTGCGTCTTCAACGTGTTCAGCGAGCTTCCCATGTCCTCCGCGATGGTTCGGTTGTCCCAACCATTCAAGACGCGCTGAACCACGTCCAGCTCGCGAGGGGTGAGCCGCTTGCGCCACTCGGTGGGAACCTGAACGCTGTGAGACACCTCCTGGAACAACAGCGCCCAGGGCGTTCTCCCGGGATGGGTTGGCAACGGGAGGAACGTCACCTTCAAGCTCCGCCCCAGCCGCCGGAACGTCAGGACGTCCTGCCCTGCGAGCATCCGCTGTCCGGAGCGACTGAGCCGCTCCAAGGCGTCCAGGAGGACCTGGGGCAGGCCGAAGCGGCCACAGGGCTCATCCGGGAACCAGCGCTGGAGCAGCGCCGTGGAGCGGGGCGTGCGCATCAGCTCGATGGCCGGCGGGCTCAGCACGATGCTCTCAAGCCCTGTATGGCGGAAGAGCTGGTCCAGGAGGTCTCCCTGACGGACCAGGTCTCCCAGCATGAGGCAGTTGCGAACCGTTCTGGCCAGGATGGGCGTCAGGCGTTGAAGAAAGGCCTGCTCCTGCTCCGAGAAGGCCTTCCGGTGCTCCCGGTACAGGGTGAAGCCGCTGTGCCAGCCCAGCCCCATGTCCAGCGACACAGACAGGATGCGCTCCACCGGCATGTGCATCTCCCGGCAGTGCGCGTACATGGCGCTGTTCCTCATCTCCAGGCGCGACAGCATCTCCGACTCCCGCAGCACGGTGTTGGGCTGCTGGACCACCGCGGCGCTCACGAAGCACTCGTGTGAAATCTCCGGGTAGCGGTCAAAGAAGACCTGGGGCATGTCCTGGATCATGGGCCAGTCGTATTGGCCGGGCTCGCCGGGCCTGGACACGCAGAGCCCGCCAAAGTCCGCGGCCAGCACGCGCGACAGAATCCTGTGGGACTCGGAGAAGACCTCTTTCATGTCGAGCGAGCTGGTCAGCGCTGTCATGACATCCAACAGCACCTGCTCCCGCTGCATGGAATCCGGCTGGCCCTTCACGCGCATGACTTTCCTCCACGTCTGGATTCAAGCGTAAGCACGACGGTTGGGATGGTTTTACCATGCGGGACAGCGTCACCCCTATGGGTGATGCCCGCTTTCAACGGGTTCCCGTACTTTCCGCGAGCTCCGTCGTCGAGTGGAACTCATGCGAATGACAGTGACTGAATCGAGCTTGCCCGTGGGCCGGTGCTCACGGGGGTAACCCCGCTGTACGCCAAGGAGAGAGTCAATGCGAAATCAAATGTTTGCATGCATTCTGGCTGTCAGTGTCTTTCTGGTTGGAGGCAAGGCCGAAGCCCTTCCCGGCGGTTGGCACATGGGGGAGACGGGCAACAGAGTCATCCTCTACGATCAAAATCACGAGGCTGTCTGGGCTGGCTACTTCGATGAGGAAGGGAAGTGGCACGAGTCGACCTACACGCCCAGGGGCGGCAGCTCGGGGGACCAGGGCGAAACGATGGGCGACATCAATAGCTCGGCGGACTACGTCTTGGTGAACATCACGAGAAGGGTGGGAGGGATCATCGTCTTTGACCCCACGAAGCGTGTGGTCGTCTTCGAGGTCCGTGGCGGTGTGGCGGCTGGGACAACCGTCAGGATTCCCGCGAACAGGCTCAGCGACACCGTGCAACTGGTGGCCGCGGTCGACGACAAGGGGGCGGCACTCGACGTTGCGTTCTTCAAACGCGCGGTCTCCTGCGGCAGCAGGTCCTTCTGGGTCAGTCGCTAGCCCTCCGCGCAGTCAGCGCCCGGAGCTGCTCGGCTCCGGGCGTACTGGATGGATGCTGGGGCTACGATGTGGGAAGAGTGCAGCCTCCCCGAACGGCTCCGATGGAGGAGGCTGACGCGTGCACGAGTACGATTTGATCGCGGACTGGTATGCATCCCACCGTGCGGGCCCCATGGGCGTCCCGGAGGTGACGGCGCTCGCGGCCTCACTGCCGGCCGGTGCCTCGGTGCTGGACGTCGGCTGCGGCACGGGACTGCCGCTGACGCGGGTGCTGCTTGAGCACGGCTGCCACGTGATGGGCGTGGATAGCTCCCGCGAGTTGCTGGCGCGGTTTCAAGCGAACTTCCCCCACGTGCCGGTGAAGTGTGCGCCCATCCAGTCATGTGAGCTTCAGGAGCGGGCGTTCGATGCCGCGATCGCATGGGGCGTCCTGTTCCACCTGGGCCACGAAGAGCAGGAACAGGCTATCGCCCATATCGCGAGGGCATTGAAACCTGGCGCCGCGTTCCTCTTCACCTCGGGCGACGCCCACGGCTCCATCGACGGCGAGCCGATGAATGGCGTCCCGTTCCGCTATCACTCGTACAGCGTCGACGGGTATCGCGACCTGCTGCGCGCGCACGGGCTCACGCTGGAAGCGACGCACACGGACCCGGGCGGGAACGCCTACTACCTGTCGCGCAAGACGGGATCGGGCGGCTGAATGCCATCCGCGACACACCGGCCCGAGGCGTTTGGATTGCGCCGTCCTGGGGAGTGCGCCGCGGACTGGAGGCAAGGCAGCCCCGCTCGCGCTGTCGACGCTGCGACCTCCGGCGCGGTCCCGCTCATGCGTTGGCGGTCGCGCGCAGCGCCGCGAGGAATTGCTGCACGACCGGAGAGCCTGCCTGGCCGTCATACACGAATTCGACGTCGAAGCGGCCGTCGAGCTCGTCAAGCGCGACCAGTCGCACCGTGCGCGGGCACGTAGGTGAAGTGCTTTCCGGCACGAACGCGTAGCCCATTCCGGCTGCGACGAGTCCGATGAGCGTCGGGATGTCGCTGCCGACCTGCGCGATGCGAGGCGTGAAGCCGGCCCGCCGGCACTGCTCGAGCAAGAACCGGTGATTCGCGGCGGACCGGAGCGGGTCGAACCAGACAAACGGCGCGCCTGCGAGTTCGGCCAGTTGACGGGGCGCGCGGGAGCGCTGGCCCGGCGTGGACAGCATCGCGAGCACGAACCGGTCGCGTAGCAGCCGCGTGCCTGACAAATGCGGCGCTTCATCCTGCCGCCACGCCATGATGCCGCCATCGAGATCGCCGCGTGCGATGGCCGTCGCCTGCTCGGCCGACAGCATTGGCGAGATGGACAGCATCACGTCCGGGCAGGCGTTCCGGAAGGCCTTGAGAACATTCGACACCACAGGCAATGGGAAATAGTTCGGCAGCACGCCGAGACGCAGTTCGCCGAGTTGGCCGGCCGCGCTGCGCAGCGCACGTTCTCGGCTGTCCTGCAGCTCGGCGAGCATGCGCGTAGCGTCCTGCAGGAAGCTCGCGCCGGCCGCTGTGAGCGCGATGCCCGTCGAGCGGCGGATCAACAGCGGGGTGCCGATCGCCTCCTCAAGCTCGCGGAGCTGGCGGGAAAGCGCGGGTTGCACAATCCCGATTGCGCGGGCGCCGGCCACCACACTGCCGGCTTCAGCGACGGCCACGAAGTAGCGTAGATGGCGCAACTCGACCTGTCGCATGCAGTGCCTGTCCGTTCCGTGGATATACCTGGAAGGTATAGCATGCTGCCTTGAATGGTATTGGGAAGTATGGGTGCCCCGGTTTAGGTTGGCCTGTGTCGTGACACCTGTCCGCGCGTCGCGGACGTTTGTCGCGCTCCTTCACATGCCACTCCATATCCAGACTCCCTACCTCCGTTCGCAAGCCGCGTCCCGCCGGCTCGGCAAAGACGTCCTGCTCAAGCTCGAGGCGATGCAGCCGTCCGGGTCGTTCAAGCTGCGCGGCGTCGGTGCGGTATGCGACGCGCGGCGCGCGGCAGGCGCCCGTCGTTTCGTGTCGTCTTCGGGCGGCAACGCGGGCATTGCGGTCGCCTATGCCGGTCGCGAGCTCGGTGTGCCCGTGCTCGTCGTTGTTCCGGAGAGCACGTCCGCGCGCGCACGCGAGCTGATCCGTCTTGAAGGCGCGGAGTTGATCGTCCATGGCGCTTCGTGGGCAGAGGCGAACACGTTCGCGCAATCCGTGATCGGCTCGCACGACGCGTTCGTACATCCCTTCGACGATCCGGTGCTGTGGCAGGGCCATTCAACGATGATCGACGAGATGGCGGCAGCCGGACCGAAACCGGACGCAGTCGTGCTGGCGGTTGGCGGCGGCGGGTTGCTGTGCGGGGTGCTCGAAGGGATGGCGCGCAACGGTTGGGGCGATGTGCCGGTCGTCGCGTCCGAGACCCAAGGCGCGGACTGCTATGCGCGTTCGGTCGCGCAGGGGCGACCTGTCGAATTGCCAGGGATTTCGAGCGTCGCCACGTCGCTCGGCGCGAAGAGGCCTTGTGACGCCGCGGTTGAGTGGGCGACGCGCCACGCGATCGACACCATCGTTGTGTCCGATGCGGCAGCCGTGGCGGCCTCCCTTCGGTTTCTCGACGAACACCGGATTCTGGTGGAGCCCGCGTGCGGGGCCGCGCTGGCCGCGCTCGACTCGGCGTCGTCGGCGCTTGCCGCCGCGTCACGCATCGCGGTGATCGTCTGCGGTGGCGTCACGGCTACGGTTGAGCATCTGCGGGCATTGGGCGGCCGGGAGCGATGAAAAGGTGGAGCCCTCTTCGGGGGATGTCACATCCCGCGGAGGACCGGTGTCTTCAGGCCGACGGCACCCGATGCTGACACCGGAGAAGACATGACCTCGACCAGGATTCCCCCCAAGGAACTCACCGGACTCCATGGCGCCATGGCGAAGTTGTTCGCCCGCAGGACGTTCGGCCGGGTCCCCAAGTCACTTGGCGTGATGTGGCACCACCTGCCGGTGCTCAAGGCCAGCATGGGCTTCGGGCAGAAGGTCCAGAAGTGGGACCAGTGCGATGAGAGCCTGAAGTCGTATGCGCACATGGTGGTGGCCTCGCTGGTGGGCTGCTCGTTCTGTCTGGACTTCAACTATTTCATGGCCCACAACCACGGGTTGGACGTGGCCAAGGCGCGGGAGATTCCGCGGTGGCGGGAGTCGGCCGTGTTCACCTCCCTGGAACGGGAGGTGCTGGAGTATGCCGAGGCGGTGAGCCAGACACCCCCCACGGTGACGGACGAGATGGTCGCGAGCCTGCGGGCGCAGCTGGGGGCCGCGGCGCTCATCGAGCTCACCACGGTGATCGGGTTCGCCAACCTGACGACCCGCTCCAACACCGCCCTGGGCATCGAGTCGGAGGGCTTCGCCGCCTCGTGTGGGCTGAAGCCGATGGCCCAGCCGAGCGCAAGGCTGGGGGAGGCGTCCGCGTCATGACGTCCTCGCCCGATGCGGCCGGCGCTCCGCCAGGCTCGGAGGACCTCTTCGTCACCCAGCGCAGCCTGCTCTTCACGATCGCGTACGAGATGCTCGGCTCCGCGGCCGACGCAGAGGACGTCGTGCAGGAGACCTGGCTGCGGTGGGCGGACATCGGTGATGCAAGCCGGGCGGAGGTGCGCGACCCGCGCAGCTACCTGGTCCGGATCGTCACCCGCCAGGCGCTCAACCGGCTGCGCACGCTCACCCGTCGCAAGGAGGAGTACGTCGGCGAATGGCTGCCCGAGCCGCTGCTCACCAGCCCCGATGTCGCCGAGGACCTCGCGCTCGCGGAGAGTGTTTCCATCGCGATGCTCACCGTGCTGGAGACCCTCACTCCGGCCGAGCGGGTGGTGTTCGTGCTCCGGGAGGTCTTCGACATGCCGTACGACGAGATTGCCCCGGCGCTCGACAAGACGCCCGCCGCCGTCCGGCAGATTGCCCACCGGGCGCGGGAACACGTGGCCGCACGTCGACCCCGGATGCAGGTCGGCCGGGCGGAGCAGCAGGCGGTCCTGGAGCGGTTCATGGCCGCGGTCAACTCCGGCGATTTGAAGAGCCTGCTCGACGTGCTCGCCCCCAACGTGGTGCTGGTCGCCGACGGCGGCGGCGTGGTGACGGCGGTCCGGACCCCGATTGTCGGCGGCGATCGCGTGGCCCGGCTCCTGTCCCGCTTCCCCACGCTCGCGCCTGGCGCCCGGATCGCGACCATGTGGCTCAACGGAGCGCCCTCGCTCCGTGTCGACATCGATGGAAACCTCGACACAGCAATCAGCGTCGTCGTCGAGAGCGGCCGGATCACCCGGATCTATGCCATGCGCAACCCTCAAAAGATGGGCCGGCTCGGCGAGCAGGTGGCGCTGAGCCGGTAGCGGCCCGAGGACTAGCTTGCATGCGTCGCCTTCTCGAAGCGGCGATCCGGCACCAGCCACATCAGCGCGGCCAGCACATAGATTGCCTCGGAGAAATACCCGTTGAAGAAGGCGCTGACGATGCCGGCCAGATAGAAGGCCGGTGAAATCTTGCCCTTGAAATCGCGCCCGACCGCCAGGGCCAGTGTCGACTGCTGGCCTTGCATCACCACCAGTCGGGTTTGCAACAGCCTCCAGGCGAAGGCGCTCATCAGGAGCACGAAGCCATAGAGCGCCAGCGGCACGGACGAGAAATGGTTTTCCCCCATCCAGCCGGTGGCGAAGGGGATCAGCGACAGCCAGAACAACAAGTGCAGGTTCGCCCACAGCACGCTGGCGGTGACATGGGTGATGGTGTGCAAGAGATGATGGTGGTTGTTCCAGTAGATGCCAATGTAGATGAAGCTGAGCACATAGCTGAGGAAGACGGGGATCAGCGGCTGCAGGTCGGCCAGTTGGCTGCCGTGCGGTACCTTGAGCTCCAGCACCATGATGGTGATGATGATGGCGATGACGCCGTCGCTGAACGCTTCCAGCCGGTGCTTGTCCATGCTTCCCCCCATGCACGCTTCGAGTCCGCTGGCCCAGGATAGGCGGAATGGGGGCCCGCTCGCATGCGGTCAGGTCCGCTCTGCAAGATGGTTCAAGGTGTCCATGTCCTCCGCGCTCAAGGTGAGTTCCGCACTGGCGAGGTTCTCCCGGAGGTGTGTGATTGACGACGTCCCCGGTATGAGAAGCACGTTGGGGGACCGGTGCAGGAGCCAGGCCAGCGCCACCTGCATCGGTGTCGCGCCCAACCGCGTGGCCACGTCGTTCAGCGTGCTCGACTGTAGCGGCGTGAAACCGCCCAGCGGGTAGAACGGCACGTAGGCCGTACCCATGGCGGCGAGCTGGTCGAGCAGGGCGTCGTCACTCCGGTGCGCCAGGTTGTAGTGGTTCTGCACGCAGACGATCTCGGCGACCTTGCGGCCCTCGGCGACCTGCGTCGGCGTGACGTTGCTCAAGCCGATGTGGCGGATGAGGCCTCGCTGCTGAAGCTCCGCGAGCGCGGTGAGCGGCGCCTCGATGGAGCCTTCCACCGGACCCGCGGCGCTGAACATTGCTCGGAAGTTCACGACATCGAGCACCTCGAGCCCGAGATTGCGCAGGTTGTCGTGGACCGCGCGTTCGAGGTCAGCGGGGGAGAACGCAGGCTCCCACGAACCGTTGGGCCCGCGGACCGCGCCGACCTTCGTGGCGATCACCAGACCGTCGCGAAACGGGTGCAGCGCCTCACGGATGAGCTGGTTGGTCACGTGGGGGCCGTAGATGTCACTGGTGTCCAGATGGTCGACGCCCTGGGCGATGGCCTCTTGCAGCACCGCGACCGCCGCCTTGCGGTCCCTGGGCGGGCCGAAGACGCCGGGGCCGGAGAGCTGCATCGCGCCGTAACCCACGCGGCGAACGGTGTGTGTGCCAATGCGATAGCTTTTGGAGATGTGATTGTGGGCCACGGCGGGGCTCCTTCGTTGTTCGAGGTTGCCCACTCATTTACGCAAGGAATCACTGCGCGACTATCGGTGGCAATCCGCACAGGTCGTGCGAAAATCCGCACGGTGATGGATGACCTCTCTGATCTCACGGCGTTCCTGGCGGTCGCTCGCGAGGGCGGATTTCGCAGCGCGGCTCGCGCGTCTGGCACGAGCGCCTCCCGTTTGGGTGATGCGATCCGCCGCCTTGAGTCCCGTCTGGGCGTTCGCCTGCTCAACAGGAACACGCGCAGCGTGACGCCGACGGACGCGGGGGCGCGTTTGCTCGAACGGCTCACTCCAGCGCTGGGTGAGGTGCGGTCCGCGCTGGACGTGGTGAACACCTTCCGTGACCGGCCCGCGGGGCGCTTGAGGCTCAATGTGCCCATCGCCGCCGCGCGCCTCATCCTCCCTCGCATCGTGCAGCCGTTCCTCGCGAAGTACCCCGACATCTCCATGGAGGTGACCGCCGAAGAGCGGCTCATCGACGTGGTCGCGGAAGGCTATGACGCCGGGATCCGCTACGAGGAGCGCCTCGAGCAGGACATGGTGGCGGTGCCCATCGGGCCACGCACGCAGCGTTACGCGGCGGCCGCCTCGCCCGCATACCTCGAGCGTCGGGGCCGGCCGAAGCATCCTCGCGAGCTGCTCGAACACGACTGCCTGCGCGGGCGCCTGCTGAGTGGACCGGTGTATGCGTGGGAGTTTGAACGTCGTGGAGAGACGATCCACGTCGAACCCAAAGGGCCGCTGCTCTTCAGCCTCAACACGAGCACCGACCTCGCCGTGGAGTCCGCGGTCGCGGGCGGTGGAATCGTCTATCTGCTGGAGGATTGGCTGCGCCCCTACATCAACCGGGGAGAACTGGAGCCCGTGCTCGAACGGTGGTGGCCGAGCTTCTCGGGGCCCTTCCTCTACTATTCAGGCCGGAAGCACCTGCCGGTGCCGCTGCGCACGTTCGTCGACTTCATCAAGGCGACACCGTGGAGCTGACATTCAAAACAGTCGCTGGCGGCCTGGAGGCCTGGCGCGAGGCTGCGCGGCGCGCCGTTCTTCCGGAGCCGCCTCGCCAACGTCGAGGTGCGTCCGCAGCCAGTGTGCCATGGCTTCCGCCTGCTCCTCGCGGAGGAAGGAGTCGATGGTTTCCCGGCGCGCTTCGCCGTCGGCGGTGACGTGTTCGAGCGTGAGAGGGTAGCGGTTGACGCTTCCCCGTTGGTTCCCGCGAACCGGCGGGTCGACGCGGATCGCCCGCACGTCGCGCCACCGTAGGTCGAGCCGGTGCTTCCGTCCGGAGACGGGCGGCAGGGAAAGACTGCGCGCCTGGACGTGGAGGCGCAGATCGTAGCGCCCGGCCTTCCGCCATGCGCTCGACAGCCGTCCGGTGAGCACACCGCAGGCGATGACGACCCCCCAGGCCCCCACGCCCACAATCGCCGGTGCGTTGTGTCCCCCGGTGACTCCTCCGAGCACGCCGCAAAGGAAGGCGGAGCCACCCAAGGCCAGGAACACCCAGATGGTGGTCCCCATCTCCGTGAGCGTCACGCACTCGCTGCCGTCCTCCCGGAAGTAGGTGGGCACGAGCGGCGGCTCTGGCCTCCAGTTTCGCGACGCCATGATCCACGGCCAGATTGCCAGCAGATTGAAGGGCAGCAGGAACATGAGCATGAACAGCTCCGCGCTCCCCGGGCCCGGCTGCAATACCGCCTCCGAGGGCTGAGCGGGGCGGTAGTACACGGGGATGGTGGCCCCCACGGGGTAGCGCGTCACCAGCGCCTCCACCGGCTCGAGGTCCCCCGTACTCCAGGCGTACAAGCGGCGCTTGCCGCCCTCATGGGACTGTCCGTCGACGGAGTAGGTGTAGGCCAGCTTCAGGCGATAGGTGGTGCTCTTGTTCGAGCGCACCGTCTCCACCTCGCTCCGGGTGATGGTGCCCTGCACGGTCGGCCAGCTCGTGGACTGCGCCTGGAGGACCGCGGTGGATACGACGAAGAAATCCACGGTCAACATGCCGGCGGTCAGCGGCAACAGGACCAGGAGCCACAAGACGGAGGATGTCGCGCGAGAAGACATGGCCCCAATCTACAGGGCGGCTCCGGAATGAACGAAGCGGCCTCTCCTTGACGCACTCCTGATGCCGCGAACAAATTCTGGCCGGGCACAGCGCCTTCCCATGGGCGGTCGAAGACGAGGGGTTCTCGGTGCGCATCCTGAAATGGCTCTTGGGTGGCGTGGCCTTGTTGCTGGGCGGGGCGTTCGTCTGGGGCAGGCAGCATGTGAGCGCGGCGCTGCACCAGGGCGTGGAGAAGCTCACCGGAGGAACGCTGATGGCGGAGTTCTTCGATGTGCGCCGGCCATTCGTGCCATTCGCCAATGCCTCAGGCGCAGTCTGAGCGAGGACAGACCGTGGAAATCCGACACCTCTCCGCACCCGCCTGGTCGGCGTTCAAGGCCTGGCTGCTCAAGTTGCACGGCGTTCCCATCTCCCACCTCCGGCTCCTGACCGGGGGCTGTCCGGCGGAGGAGCTGCCCGCGCTCGCGAAGGAGCTCAAGCGCGTGCGGGCCGACTTCAAGAAGCGCCCCAACGAGGTCTCGGCCCCCGCGGACGAACGCCTCCGGAAGGACTACGCGGCGCTCGGTGTGCCCTGGTCCGCGTGGAGCGAGGTGGCGAGCGAGGTCCAGCGCGACCTGAAGCGCAAGCGGTACGCGCGCTGGACGGGGGCGGATGCGCTCGAGTTCCCCGAGGGGCCTTCCGCCGGGGATCTGGTGACCGTCTTGTTGTTCGGAGGCGTGGAGCAGGCGCGAGCGCATCTGCTGCGCCGCGCGTCGCTCGCCGCGGGCTCGATCGAGGCGCTGTGGTGCCGCTGGCTGGCGGGTGAGCCGCTCGAACCCGAAACGCTGCGCTCGTTCGCGGGGGCTCCGGAGCAACTCGCGGAGCCCCTCTACACTCCAGGCATCGAGGAGGTGCTGCCGCTGTTCTTCGTCGAGCCCGACCCCGCACGCGCCGAGCGGGCGCTGGAGGTCGCCTCGGCCCAGATGGGCTCGTCCCGGTCGCAACCGTTGATGGACTTCCTGCGCTCCTTGCTCGGCTTGTGGCGTCAGGACACTCCGGTGGAGGAGGTGAGGGCGCGCTTCGATGCGTATGTCGCGACCGTCCCGCCCTCCGATGTCGCAAATCTGACCGCGCCCGCCTATCTGTATGGCCGATACATCGAGGCACTCCCTCCGCACACGCTGCTGGAACAGGTGGGCTCGCGTCTCGAGCGCATCGCCGTGCCGGCCCGGGTTGCCGATGTCCCGCCCGTCATGGAGGCCCTCGCCGCGCTCGAGGAGTTGACGACCCTGGGCCTGGGCCTCCGCGTGGAGCAGCGGCCCGGGGATGTCCTCCTGTCCGCACAGGAGCCGGAGACTGGGGGCGGGGACGAGTTCCTGTAGCGCTGCCGTCTGCGATTGGCGTCAGCCGGAACGGGTGGACTGTCGTCACCGTGAAAGGCTTGTAATGTCCTCTCAACTTGTCGCGCCGCCGCACATGGTGGGCGGTGGCGCGCGGGCCCCGTGAGGAACATGAAAAAGACATTCGTGATGGCTGTCGTGATGGGCGCGGCGATGGTGACAGGCTGTGGTGGCGCGGAGAATCCGTCTCCAGAGCCCCGGGGGCACGTCGCTACCACCGGACAGGCGCTCCTCTCCCCGGAGCTCGAGGCGTCGCTCTCTTGCGTGCAGGGCTACGTCAACGCGGGGACCTGCGATTGGGCGCACTGGAGCGAATTCTGGGAAACGTGCCAGACCTACGAGCACCCGGAGCTCGAGGACGGTCTCTTCCTCGATGAGGTACAGGCAGGACGCTGTACGTCCGCCAACTGGCCCACGTTGCGCGCTCAGCTCATCGCTTCCCGTGCGCCGCGCGTCCGCGTGCGCGAGGCCTGCGACGGCGACTCCTCGGTGATGCAGGAAGCCGAGCTTGACGGCTGCTACACACTCGGTGGCGCGGAGGCTTCCTACGTCGATGTTCCGTTTGGCAAGACCGTGACGCTCCACGCTGGCGCGGGCTGCACCGGCGAATCGACGGTCGTCCAATCCGACACGAACCTCTGCGAAACCCCGTTCCCGAGCGGCACTGGCACGAACGACAACGTGCGGTCGTTCCGGGTTCAGTCCGCCGACGAGGAGACGTCGTTGGCCAGCTACGTCTGTGCCGCCAACGAGCCGACTTGCGTCAGGAATTTCAACAGGAAGCTGGGCGCGATCAACACGACGCACACGGCCAAGGTCGTCCGCGTCGTCTTCGATGGGCGCGAAACCCCCTTGATCGCGACAGGCCGGGGCAACATCCAGGCGATGTATGACTTCTTCGCCGTGGCGTCGCACGGTCAGGTGCGCCTGAGATTCCTCAACACGGATCAAACAGTGAGGGTGACGAGCAGCGATTGTGCGACGGCGAAGGGCCAGGCCATGAAGGGCAGCACCTCGAACGCGTTCCTGAACGTGTTCCTCATGCCCAAGGGGATGTGCTCGGTCTCGCGTGCCACCGGGCACCGCATCTTCCTCAATGACGGCCTGATGCGGACCTACTACCACGAGACCGGACACATCCTCGGCCTCGCGCACGGCAATCGGCTGGATGCGACTGGCGCTGTCGATGCCTACGGCGACTCGAGCACGAACATGGGCAGTACTCCGGCGGACAACTACAACCTCCCGCAACTCCACTGGCTGGGTTGGACGAAGAAGGCGGAGCTGGTCAAGGTCAACCCGGCGATCGAAGCCGGTGGATCGATTGACATCATGCTCCGGCCGGTGGACAGCAACGCCGAAAACGTCAGCTCCCTGCCGTTGGGCGCCGTCTGGGAAATCCCCAACTCCGACAAGCGGCTGTTCGTCGCCGTGCCGAAGTCACGCGTCAACAGCGTGAACCAGATTGGCGGTGGCGCTGTGTTCGTGTACAGCGCACCCAAGTGCGAGGGATGCACGGGCATGGCGATGGGCACGATGCAGGTCGGGCGGTTTGGCCCGAAGGCGATCGTCAGCAACATCGCCAGCGACCTCCTCATCACACCGGTGAGCTACGCGAGCCAGCAAATCCTGGTGAATGGGGTCAGCACCGAGGTGTTCACCTCCGTCACACTGCGCATCAAGCGGTCGGCTCCGACGGTGCTGACTCCGGCGGCTGGCTCGGTGACGAGCGACACCACGCCCACCTACAGCGGAAAGACGGAGGCCGGCTTCTCCGTCGCGATCATCGTGGATGGCGTCAAGGTGGGCACCACCAAGGCCACCGCCGAGGGCACCTGGAGCTTCACTCCCACCAAGGCGCTGGCGCGGGGAACGCACACGGTGAAGGCCTGGGCGACGGATGCGGCGGGCAATAAAGGCAACAGCTTCGCCCCTCAGACCTTCACCGTGGCCGCCTCCGGCTGAAGTCAAGTCGCCCGCGGCGGGCCGAACCATCGGGTCAGGGCCTCACTCAGACCCTGACCCGTGCCCGCCCCGACCCACGCGACGTGTCCGTCCGGTCGAATCAGCACCGCGGCGGGCGCAGTGACGGCGCCGAGCACCGGGAGCTCCCACGCCCCCGTGTAGCGAGCAGTGACGCTCCGAACCCGGTCCGCCCAGGGCGTGACGTCGAGCGTGCCGGGCTCGCCCAGGTCGAGCAGCACGGGCCGCGCGTCGTGCAACAGGTGGAACACGCGCCGGGGGCCGTCGGCGGTGACCAGGTCGAGGTCTGGCATGCGGCGCCCGAGCTGCGGGTGTCCGTTGCCCAGGTCGTAGTGGACGTCCAGCCCCGACATCATCGCCGCGTACTCCTTGCGTGGCCCGTCCATCCGCAGCAACTCAGACAGCGTCTCGCGCACGGCGTCCATGCGCGCGTCACCGCGGCTCAGCGCGGTCTGCGCCATGGTCTTGCGCAGCGCACGGGCCGCGACGGGGTGCCGCTCGGCCTGGTACGTGTCGAGCAGGTTCTCCGGCGAGACGCCGCGCACGACCTGGGCCAGCTTCCACCCCAGGTTCACGGCGTCCTGCACGCCGAGGTTGAGCCCCTGTCCGCCCATGGGCGAGTGCACGTGGGCCGCGTCGCCGGCCAGGAGCACGCGCCGGTCCCGGTAGGACGCTGCCTGCCGCGTCATGTCGGTGAACCTGGAGAGGTACGTGGCGCCGCGCAGGCCGTAGTCCGTCCCGTAGAGCGCGACGAGTCCCTCGCGCAGAGTCCCGAGGGTCGGCGCGTCGCCCGTGCAGACCTGCTCCTCTCTCAGCACGACGCCCACGCGTCCGTCTTCCAGCTTGCCCATGGCGTAGGTGCCCTTCTCGTCCCGGCGGATGCCGAACGACGGCGCTCCGGTCATCTCGACCTCGGCGATGAGGTAGCTGATGGACGCGTCCCACCCCGGAAACCCGATGCCCGCCTGCTTGCGGACGAGGCTGCGACCCCCGTCGCACCCGACGAGGTACTTCGCCCGCAACGCGCGGCCGTCGGACACCGCGACGTCGACGCCGGTGTCGTCCTGCGCGAAGCCCGTCACCTCGCACCCACGGTAGGTGGGCACCGCCAGCTCGGCCACCCACTCCGCCAGGATGCGCTCGAAGCGCTCCTGCAAGAGCGCGAGCCCATGGTTGTGACGCGTCGGGAAGTCGCTGAGGTCCAGGGGCGCCTGCCCGAACGCGACGTTCTGGACCGCTTGCCCTTGCGAGGTGAAGCGCTCGGCGACCCCGCGCTGGTCGAGCACCTCCAGGCTGCGCGCGTGCAGGCCCCGCGCGCGAGATCCGGCGACCTCCTGACTGGCGCGCCGCTCGACGATGGCCACGTCCACCTGCGCCAACGCCAGCTCCGCCGCCAGCATCAGCCCGGTCGGGCCTCCTCCAGCAATCACCACCGCGTGCTGTGTCACCACGTCCGTGTGCATCTCTCCGACCTCCCGCTCGTGGACCGAAACGGGCGATGGTGGAGCATGGCCGGGGGGGCTTGCGGCAACACCCGGGGTCTGGCATTTGCTGGCTGTGGAAAGAGCGGAGAGGGCTGCCGAGGCGAACCCGAGCCCGTGCCCGAATCAGGGTGGCCGTGGTTTGCTTTCAACCCGTCCCTGCGGGGTTGGGCTTGTCATCAACTCCTCGCACGCCACGGCCCACGCACGCTTGCCAGGGTAGAACGCCTCGTGGAGGTACGCCCAACTTGGGGCCCGGGCTCGCTGTGGCGGGTCGACGTGAACGGCACGAATGCCATTGAGCTCGGGCAGCGCCAGGAACCTGGGGCTGGCCTGGATGCCGGCGGAGTCGCCACGGCGCCCCTTCCGCTCCCCGAGGTTTGATGCTCTGGGGGAGTGGGGAGCGCGTGGCCTACGGATGCTTCACTCCGGCGTGACCTTGAGCAGCTTGCCGTTGGTGGCGTCGGTGAGCAGGTAGAGGGCGCCTTCGGGGCCCTGCACCACCTCGCGGATGCGCGCGTTCAGGTTCTTGAGGAGGTGCTCCTCGCCCACCACGCGGTCATTGCGCACCATGAGCCGCACCAGCGTCTGGGCGGCCAGGCCGCCGATGAACATGTTGTTCCGCCACTCGGGGAACAGGGTCCCGGAGTAGATGGCCATCCCGGAGGGCGCGATCACCGGGTCCCAGTAGTACACGGGCTGCTCCATGCCC
Source organism: Corallococcus sp. AB032C (assembly GCF_003668935.1). Taxonomy (NCBI): domain Bacteria; kingdom Pseudomonadati; phylum Myxococcota; class Myxococcia; order Myxococcales; family Myxococcaceae; genus Corallococcus; species Corallococcus sp. AB032C. Next base: position 39,768 of record NZ_RAWP01000023.1, read on the forward strand.
GGAGCCTGGGTGCTCTGGTGGATGGGCGCGCCGGAGTACTCCTCGCCATACCCGATGGTGGGCCAGCCGTAGTCCTTGCCCGCCTCGGGGCGGTTCACCTCGTCACCTCCCTGCGGCCCCATCTCCACCGTCCACAGCCGGTTCTGGCTGTCGAGCGCCGCGGACAGGACGTTGCGGTGACCGATGGACCAGATCTCCGGCTTCGCCTCCGGGTTGTTCAGGTACGGGTTGTCCTGGGGGACGCTGCCGTCGGGATTGATGCGGACGATCTTGCCGAAGTGGCTCTTCACGTCCTGGGCCTGGACACGGCCCGCGAGGATGGAGCGCTCCCCGAGCGTGACGAACAGCTTGCCGTCCGGGGTGAACACCATCCGTCCCCCGGAGTGCAGCGTCGACTCGAGCGTGGGCATCATGCGGAAGATGACCTGGACGTTCTCCACGCGAGGCTGCGCTCCGTCCACCAGCCGCGCGCGCGCCACCGCCAGCCCGTTGCCGCCCGTGCGGGGCTCGGTATAGGTCCAGTAGATGCGCCCGCTCTCGGCGTAGTCCGGGCCCACCTCCACGTCGAGCAAGCCGCCCTGACCGCGCGCGTCCACGGCGGGCAGGCCGCTGACGGCGGGGGACTTCGCGCCCTGCTGCGTGACGATGTAGAGCGAGCCGGTGGCCTTCTCCGTCACCAGCATGCGCTGGTCCGGCAGGAAGGCGATGGCCCAGGGGTTCCTGAAGCCCGAGGCAATCTCGGTGACCTGGAAGGGCGTCTTCGTCTGGATGGCGGGGACGCGCGTCTGCCCGGGGAAGGCCGGCGTGTTTTCAGGCACGTTGGGCGGGCCCCGCGGAACCGGGGGGCCGCTGGGGAGCGGATCTTCCGGGACGCCCGCGTCTTCAGTGACGCCCGCGTCTTCAGTGACGCCCGCGTCTTCAGTGACGCCCGCGTCCTGTTGGGGAACGCCCGAGTCCTGCTGCGTGACGCCCGAGTCCTGGGGTGTGGGTTCTGGATCCTCCTGGCAACCGACCAGGAGGGTGGCGACGATGAGGGACGTTGTCAGGATGCGCATTCGACTCACTCCAGAGGGGGAAAAGGAGGAAGGGTTGAACATCTCGTTCTTCGGGTCGACTGGGAAGGGCGCGTTACGACGGGTGGTGGTGGTGGACATCCGACTGCGCGTCCCTACACTCCGCGGGCACTGCGACCCTTCGCGGGTCGGAAAGGACGAAGTGAAGACGATGAGGAACCCGCTTTTCGGCTGTATGGCCTCCGCGCTCATGACCCTGGCGGCGACGCCCGCGCTGGCTCAGCTCCAACTGCCGGCCCCCAGTCCCGCGGCGAAGGTGTCGCAGGCGGTGGGTGTCTCCGAAATCTCCGTCGAATATTCCAGCCCCGGAGTGAAGGGCCGGAAGGTCTGGGGCGAGCTGGTCCCCAATGACAAGGCGTGGCGCAGCGGCGCCAACGCGGCGACGAAGATTACGTTCAGCCACCCTGTCACCTTTGGCGACAAGGCCGTCCCGGCCGGCTCCTATGCCATCGTCAGCCTGCCCTCGCAGAAGGGCTGGAAGGTGATGCTGAACACGGACCTGGGCCTGTGGCGCGGCGCCGCGCCCTATGACGCCTCCAAGGACGTGGCCTCGGTGAGCGCCACCACCGCGGCGATTCCGGCGCGCGAGCGCCTGACGTACCTCTTCACCGACACCACGGACACCGGCACGCGGCTGGACCTGGAGTGGGAGAAGCTGCGCGTCTCCGTGCCCATCACGGTGGACACCGCCGCCTTCGCGAAGGCCAATATCGAGCAGGCGGAGAAGAGCGCGGCCAGCATGCACGCGAGCGCGGCCTCCTACCTGTCGGGCACCCCCCAGGACCTTCCCGCCGCGCTGAAGCACGCCGACGCGGCCGTGGCCGCCAACCCCACGTGGTACGCCCATTGGACTCGCGCGAACGTCCTGTCGCAGATGGGCAAGTACGCCGAGGCCCGCAAGGCCGCGCAGACCGCGTGGGACCTGGGGCAGAAGGACAAGAACTTCTACGCCCGTGATCAGGTCACCCAGTCGCTGGCGGAGTGGAAGAACAAGAAGTAGCCCGCTTTCGCTCCCGGGGCCCCTCAGCGACCGAGGGGCTCCGTCAGGAGCCGGCGGTAGAGCGCCTCGTAGCGGTCGATGGCGGGGGCCATCTGGAAGTGCTCCAGGACCCGCGCCCGCGCGCGGTGTGAGAAGCCCCGCCAGCGCTCCGCGTCCTCGACCAGCGTGAGCACGTGCCGGGCCATGGCGGGGACATCCCCCAGCGGCGCCAGGAAGCCCGTCTCTCCGTGCGTGACAAGCTCTGGGATTCCGCCCAGGTCGCTGGCCACCACGGGAATGCCGCAGCTCAGCGCCTCCAGCGCGGCGAGCCCGAAGCTCTCCTGCTCGCTGGGGAGCAGGAAGACGTCGGAGGCGGCGATCAGCTCCTCGAAGCGGTCCTGCTTGCCGAGGAACGCGACGTGGGCCTCCAGGCCCATCTCCCGCAGCATCCGCTCCGCGGGCGAGCGCTCTGGGCCGTCTCCCACCATCACCAACCGGCAGGGACGGCGGCGGTGGACTTCCGTGAAGATGGAGACCACGTCGACGATGCGCTTCACCGGCCGGAAGTTGGAGACGTGGATGAGCACCGGCTCGTGGTCTTGCAGGGCCGGGAAGAGCGCGCGCAGGCTGGCGCGGTCGCGTACCGGGGCGAAGCGCGCGGTGTCCGCGAAGTTGGCGATGACGTCGATGGGGACGTTCTCGGGGATGTCGAAGCCCCGCCACGTCGCGCGGCGCAGGTAGGCCGACGGCACCGTCACCGCGTCGCTGCGCATGATGGAGAAGCGCGTAATCGGCAGGTAGCTGGGGTCGATTCCCACCAGCGTGGTGTCCGTCCCGTGCAGCGTGGTGACGACGCGCGGTGCCCTGGGGCCCAGCACCTCGCGCGCCATCCACGCGGCGGTGGCGTGCGGCACCGCGTAGTGGACGTGCAGGATGTCCAGGCGCTCGTAGCTGGCGACCTCGATCATCTTGGAGGCCAGCGCGATGGGATAGGTGCTGGACTGCTGGAGCGCCGGGTAGTCGCTCTCCGTCACCTCGTGGAAGACGACCTTCCGGTTCGCGCCATGGAGCCGGACCGGCAGGTCCCGGGCGATGAAGTGGACGCGGTGGCCCCGGTCCGCCATCGCGAGGCCAATCTCCGTGGCGACCATGCCGCTGCCACCGAACGTCGGAAAGCAGGTGATGGCCACGTTGAGCGGGGCGTTCATGGGCGTGCTGGGAAGAACAGGGGCCGGGCGAAGCTATTCCTTCGGAAGTGGTCGAGCGGGTCGGCCAGTCCCAGCGCCTCGCGGAGGATGTAGGGCTCGCCGTGGGTGACGCCAATCTGCGCGCCATGGAAGCGGTCCCGGGCTTCCAGCGAGGACAGCGACAGCGGTGAGCCCACCAGCGTGGGCGGCGCGTCCGGGCGGGGCATCACCTGGCTGGCGTAGCAGTGCACCGCCGCGAGCTTGCGCTCGTAGACGGCGGAGACGTCGATGATGACGCCAGGCTCGGCCAGGTGCCGCAGCGGATAGTAGAGGACCTGCCGAGGTGTGAAGGGCTCCGCGGCGGGCTGCGCGTCGAACTTGCGCACGCCCGCGAAGAAGAGGGCGCGCGTCACCAGCGCGCTGGCCGCCTCGTGGTCCGGGTGTCGCTCCTGCTCCCAGGGCACGACGACCAGCTCCGGACGCAGGCGGCGCAGCGCCTCCACCACGCGGACCACGGCGGCGGTGCGGGCGCGCTCGGGCTCGGGCGTGTCGAAGCCCGCCCATGGATTGAGCCAGCCGTCTGGCAGCTCCAGGTTCTCCCGGTGGGCCAGCCCCAGCGCGCGGGTGGCGGCTTCTGTCTCCTCCGCGCGGGATTGCGGCGTGCCGCGCGAGCTCTTCTCGCCGCGCGTCAGGTCGACGATGCCGGTGCGGTAGCCGCGGGCGGCCATGCTCGCCATCAGCCCGCCGCAGAACAGCTCCACGTCATCCGGGTGTGGGCCAAACGCGAGGACGTCGATGTCGTAGGCGGTGTTGGTCGCGCTCATGGCGTCAGGTCCTTCGAGTCACCGGAGAAGGGGACACACGCGTCCAGCACCTGCTTCGTGAAGGCACGTGTCCCGATGCGGCAGGCGAAGTAGGGCAGCCCCAGGACACGCTCCTGGGGCGCGTCCTCCGGGAAGAGGAACGTGCGCAGGCGGTCCACCTGTCCGGCCGCCGTGGCATCGCGCCGGGCGAGCGCGCGGCGGTAGCGGCCCGCCAGCCGGGACACCGCGACCCGCACCGTGCCCTGGGTGCGGCGCAGCGCGTCCTGGAGGCTCGCGTCCACCGCCGACACCTGTCCGGCGACGCGCTCCAGCTCGGAAGAGAATGCGTTGAAGAGGCGGGCCTCCAGGGACTCGGGTGTCTCCACCGGCTCCGGGGCATCCCGCGTGGCCAGCCGCGTGAGCAGCGTGTCGCGCGGCACGTTCACCTCATCCGGCTGGAGCCCCACCTTGCCCAGCCACCGGCGCGCGCGGTCATCGAGCACGCGGAAGCGGGCCCGGGGAATGGCGAGCGGCATCGGCTGGCCCGCGTGGGCGTAGAGCGGCGCCAGTTGCGCGAAGTAGGCCAGCTCGCCCGGGCCGCCGACATACGCCGCCGTGGGGAGCCAGGTGTCCTGGAGGAAGGGGCGCAGCAGCGCGGACGTGGTGAAGCGCAGCGGTTCACGCTCCAGGGCGGCGTGCAGCGCGTCCTGGGGGATGGCGCTGCCTTCCGGGTGGCCCACCAGACTCCAGGCGCCTGCTTCCGCCGGATCCAGCCGGTAGCGCGGGCCATCGAGCGCATCCGGTGAGAAGAAGCTGAGCGGCGAGCCGGGGCGGACGTGGACCTGCACCGCGTAGCCCGCGCGGGTGAGCGCCTCCGCGCGGGCCGCGAGCACCGCGGAGAGTGTTCCCGCTTCCTGGAGGGCGAAGCGATGCACGGGCGCGGCCAGTGGCGCCAGCCGTGCGTCTCTCGGGTCGAGGAAGACCAGGCCCTCGTCGGCGAAGAGGGACGACAGCACGTCGGTGAAGGCACCCGCGAGCGTGGCTTCGGGACGGTAGGCCTGCTCCAGCAGGGAGAGGAACTCCTCCGCGTGGGGCTCTGCTCCCAGCTCGGCGCGGAGGGTGGCCAGGGCGGGGAGGACGCTCGGGCCCAGGTGGCGGTGGGCGATGGGCGCTCGAGACGTTGCCGCATCTGGAAGCTCGAGCGCCAGGCGACAGGGCCCTTTGCCCGGGCGTGGGATGACACAGTGGTCGATCTCCGGAAGGTCGTGGTCCTCCGTCTGGAGCCAGAAGACGGGAACGCAGGGCCGGCCGGTTTCTTCCTGGAGCGCGCGCGCCGTGACGATGGCGGACGCGGCTTTGTAGAGCGTGTACAGCGGGCCCAGGAAGAGGCCCATCTGCTGTCCCGTCACCACCGCCACGGTGCCGGGCCGCGCGAGCAGCGCGAGGTTTCGCTCCCGGGCGGGACTCGGCGCGAGGCGCGCGTTCTGCGCGGCGAGGACGTCCAGCAGCGCGGGCGACACCGTGCGCGACGCGGCGGCGGCCACGGCCCGGGCGCGCGCTTCACGGTGCCGATAGTCATCCGAAAGAAAGGAGAGCGCGGACGCATCTCCGCGAAGCCACGCGGTCGAGAAGGAGGACGTCACGGCCTGCGGTGATAACAGGTCGCGGCGGGCCCGCCACCGGAAGTGCGTGCTCGCACGTCGCGTCCGGATGTGACGGCGGGCGTCATCCCGGAATGAATGCGGACCGCGCGGGTTGGTATAGGGTCCGTCCGGATGCGGAACCTGCTCCTCGGAATGATGCTGGCCATGAGCCTTGGATTCGGGTCGACGGCGGTGGCGCGGCCTGCCCGGCAGCCCCACGCGGGTGAAATCGCGGCGGGCCTGAAGCGGCTCGGAGTGACGGGCAGCGTGCTCTATGTCGCGGCCCACCCGGACGACGAGAACACGCGCCTGCTCGCATGGCTGGTGGGAGAACGCGGCCTGCGCACGGGTTACCTGTCCGTGACGCGCGGGGATGGTGGGCAGAACCTCATCGGCACCGAGCAGGGCGCCCTGCTCGGCCTCATCCGCACGCATGAGCTGCTCGCCGCGCGGAGCGTGGACGGCGCGGAGCAGTTCTTCACGCGGGCGCGGGACTTCGGTTATTCGAAGAGCGCGGAAGAGACGCTGCGCATCTGGGGACATGACGCGGTGCTGGCGGATGTGGTGCTCGCCATCCGGCGCTTCCAGCCGGACATCATCATCACCCGCTTCACCACGGAGCCTCCGAACCACGGCCACCACACGGCCTCCGCGCTGCTGGCGGCGGAGGCCTTCATCGCCGCCGCCGACCCGAAGCGCTTCCCCGAGCAGTTGTCCGAGGTGAAGCCGTGGAAGGCGGACCGCCTGCTACAGAACGCCTCCTCGTGGTCGTTCAAGCCCGATGAGGACCTGTCCCGCTACGTGAAGCTGGAGGTGGGCGGCTACGACGCGTTGCTCGGGCGTTCGTGGGGCGAGGTCGCCGCGGAGAGCCGCAGCCAGCACAAGAGCCAGGGCTTCGGCCAGGCCGCGGACCGGGGCCCCGCCGCCGAGTACTTCACGCCGCTGGCGGGGACGCTTCCGAAGCGCGAGGTGTTCGAGGGGCTCGACCTCTCCTGGAAGCGTTGGACGGGCTCGGAGGCGGTGTCCCGCGCGGTGGCCGCCGCGACGAAGGCGTTCGATGCGCGCGCCCCTCACCGCTCCCTGCCCGCGCTCGTCCGCGTCCACGAGGCGTTGACCGCGCTGCCGGACACCCACCCGTGGAAGGCGCCCAAGCTGCGTGAGGTGGAGGCGCTCATCGCAGCCTGCGCGGGGCTGTTCCTGGAGGTGCGTGCCGCCGCGCCCACGGGCATCCCGGGGCTGCCCGTGGCGTTGGAGGTGGTGGCGCTGAACCGCTCGCCCGCCGCCGTCGAGTGGGTGGGGCTGACACTGCCAGGCGGGAAACCCGAGGCCGTGGGGAAGGCGCTGGCCGCGAACGTGCCCCTGAAGCTGTCGCGCACGGTGACGCTGCCGGCGACGGCGCCCATCTCCACGCCCTACTGGCTCCGGGAGCCTGTCACCGGAGGGCTCTACACGCTCAAGGGCGAGGACCGCGCGCTCACCGGCCAGCCGGAGGGCGTTCCCGCGCTGTCGGTGGCGTTCGAGTACCAGGTCGCGGGCCGGCGCTTCCGCGCGATGCGTCCGGTGGTCCACGCCTGGACGGACCCGGTGCGCGGCGAACTCTACCGTGACTTCGAGGTCGTCCCGCCCGTCACCGCCACGCTGGCGCAGGACGTGCTCATGTTCCCCAACGGCGAGTCCCGAGCCGTGCCGGTGGTGCTGGTCGCGGAGATGGACCAGGTGCCGGGCACGGCGCGGATGGTGGCGCCTCCCGGCTGGCGCGTGGAGCCCGCGTCGGTCGGGTTCAAGCTCGCGGCACGCGGAGACGAGCGCACCGTCACCTTCCAGATCACTCCGCCCCCGGGCTCGACGCAGGAGGGAGTCCTCTCCGTGGAGGTCGACGTGGGAGGCCGCGCCTGGTCGTGGAGTGCCCGTTCCGTGTCCCATCCCCACATCCCGCCGTTGACGGTGCGCCAGCCCTCCACGGCCACGGGGGTGCCGTTCTCCCTGGCCATGAAGGGCAAGCGCATCGGCTACATCCCCGGTCCGGGCGACCGCGTCGCGGAGAGCCTGAGCGCGGTGGGCTACGACGTGACGCTGCTTCCAGAGGAGCGGCTGGCCCGGGAGCCGCTGGAGCGCTTCGACGCCATCCTCGTGGGCGTGCGCGCCTTCAACGCCAACACGCACCTGGCCGTCCACCGGGAGCGGCTGCTCCAGTACGTGGAAGGCGGCGGGCGGCTGGTGGTGCAGTACAACACCAACAGCCGCGTGGGGCCGCTCACGTCCTTCGTCGGGCCCTATCCGCTGGAGATTGGCCGCGACCGGGTGACGGATGAGACGGCGGTGATGACGCCGCTGCGCGCCAATGAGCCGCTGCTGCGCGCGCCCAATGCGCTGACGGCCGCGGACTTCGAGGGCTGGGTGCAGGAGCGTGGCCTCTACTTCGCGTCGTCGTGGGACGCCCGCTATCAGCCCGTGTTCGCCATGCACGACGCCGGCGAGGCGCCGCTCCACGGCGCGCTGCTGGTCGCGCGCCATGGCAAGGGCACCTTCATCTACACGGGCCTCGCCTTCTTCCGTCAGCTCCCCGCCGGGGTTCCCGGCGCCTACCGCCTGTTGGCCAACATCCTCTCTCCATGAGCACCGCTCCCAACCTGACCCCTCCCGAGCCCGCCGCCGTCGCCCCCGTGCGCCGGCCCGAGCTCGATGACGCGCCGCCGCTGCTGGGCTCCTGGCGCAACATCTACATCCTGGTGCTGGGCGCCTTCGTGCTGTTCGTCGCCGTGTTCTGGGGCCTCACCGAGGCGTACGCGTGACGGGGCTCGACTGGCTGGTCCTGGGCGGGACGATTGCGTTCATCGTGGTGTGGGGCCTCTGGAAGTCCCGGGGGCAGGCCACCAGCGACGAGTACCTGCGTGGAGGCCGTGAGCTGCGGTGGCCCACCATTGGCCTGGCCGTCATGGCCACGCAGGCAAGCGCCGTCACCTTCCTCTCCGTCCCCGGGCAGGCCTACGAGGACGGGATGCGCTTCGTGCAGTTCTACTTCGGCCTGCCGATCGCGATGGTCATCATCAGCGCTGTCTTCGTGCCCATCTACTACCGGCTGAACGTCATCACCGCGTACGAATACCTGGAGTCGCGCTTCGACCTGAAGACGCGGCTCTTGGGCGCCTTCCTCTTCCTCATCCAGCGCGGGCTGGCCGCGGGCATCACCCTCTACGCGCCGGCCATCATCCTCTCCACCATCCTCGGTTGGCCTCTGGAGCCCACGGTCATCGCCATGGGCGCGCTCGTCATCCTCTACACGGTGACGGGGGGCGCCAGGGCGGTGAGCCAGACGCAGAAGCAGCAGATGGTGGTGATGATGGGCGGCATGGTGGTGGCCGCCGCGGTCATCCTCTGGCGCCTGCCGGAGCACGTGTCGTTCGGCAAGGCGGTGGACGTCGCCGGCGCGTTCGGCCGGATGAACGTGGTGAGCTTCGACTTCGACATGCAGGACCGCTACAACTTCTGGTCCGGCATCACGGGAGGTCTGTTCCTGTCACTGTCGTACTTCGGCACGGACCAGTCCCAGGTGGGTCGCTACCTGACGGGCCGCTCCATCTCCGAGAGCCGGCTGGGGCTGCTCTTCAACGGCGTGCTGAAGATCCCGATGCAGTTCTTCATCCTCTTCGTCGGGATTCTCGTCTTCGTCTTCTACCAGTTCAGCACGCCGCCGCTGCTCTTCAACGACGCGCTGCGCACCCGCGTGCAGGGCACGGCGCAGGCGGCCGAGTACGCCGACCTGGAAGCGAAGTGGGAGCAGGTCCAGTCCGGCAAGCGCGCGGAGGTGGAGCGCTACCTGTCGGCCGTCGAGTCGGGCGACGTGGCGGCCGGCGAGGCATCACGGGCGCTGCTCCAGGGCGCACAGCGGCAGGCGAGCGAGGTCCGCAAGGAGGCCAAGGCCATGGTGGCGCGCGCGCTTCCGGGCGCGGAGACGAAGGACTCGGACTACATCTTCATCGCCTTCGTGAAGCGCTGGTTGCCCAGCGGGCTGTTCGGGTTGCTCATCGCCGTCATCCTGTCCGCGGCCATGAGCTCCATCTCCAGCGAGCTGGTGGCGTTGGGGACCACCACGACGGTGGACTTCTACCGGCGGGTGTTCCGGCCCGGCGCCTCGGACCGGCATGTCCTGGTGGCGTCCAAGCTGTTCACCGTGTTCTGGGGGCTGGTCGCGGTGGCCTTCGCGACCTTCGCCTCGCTGCTGGACAACCTCATCCAGGCCATCAACATCCTGGGCTCCATCTTCTACGGCACGGTGCTGGGCCTCTTCCTGGTGGCCTTCTTCGTGAAGCACGTGCGCGGCCATGCCGTGTTCGCGGCGGCCGTCATCTCCCAGGCGACGGTGATTGCCCTCTACTTCCTCTCCGACGTGGGCTACCTCTGGTTCAACGTCATCGGCTGTGCGCTGGTGATGGTGCTGAGCCTGGTGATGCAGGGCGTCCTGCCGCGCGGCGAGACGCCGGCCCCGGCGACGGGGGCCTGAGGCTGGCGCTGGGCCTGGTCGCCGAGCCATGCCCGACCCGAACTCCCGGCGGAGGACCTCGCAGGCGAGAAGTTCTCCGAAGGCGACGAAGGGGAGGGCACCGGGGGCGGTGTTTCCGCGGCGGTCACCCAGTGCAAGCGCGCGTGCAACAGCAACTGCAAGGGCGCCAGGAACAAGTCGAAGTGTGTGGGCGAGTGCCGCCGTGCCTGCGACTGAGTGCTACGGAATGCGCCCCCTTCGTTGAGGGCTGACCGGGACGGGGATACACGGGGGTTGAAGGAGGCGAAGCGGACCTTGCCGCCCTCATGGGGCTGCCCCATGCATTCACGAGGAATGGGGGAGCGCCGAACCGACCTCAGGCGCACCTCCCGAGGTCGTTCGAGAATCATGGGCGCGGGTTCAGGGCTTGACGCTCCACGTGTTGTCGTCTTGCAGTGTCGCAGTGAGTGAGTAGACATTGGCCGGGTAGACGACCGGAGCCGTCTGGGTGACGGTCTGGATGTCCAGCACCGTCCCCACTTTCTGGTCAACCCCGGCCGCAACCCAATACGAGGGCGTGGGCGTAAAGACATGCTTGAGGTTGGTGCCGGCCTGGGTCGCGTACGTCCCGGCATCCCCCATTCCGATGCCCACCGAGAACTGGGAGTTGGGGACGTCAGACTGATCGTAGATGGTCAAGGTCCCGAGGGCGCCGCCGGTCTTCGCCGGAGTCAGGTTCGGGCCAGGCGTCACCGAAAACTGGGTCGTGTCCCCGACTGAGGGATCCGCATCGATTGACATCCCTGCCACGAACGACGCGCCGGGCTGCAGGACACCCGTCTGTCCCCAGAGGAAGGTGTAGTTGATCGTCCACTTGAAGGTGATCTGTGCTTTCGGCACGATCATGTACGGGCTGGCGAGCCACGCCAGCGAGAAGATGTCGTTCGTCTGCTCCGGAAACGTCTGATACACATAGAAAATCCACGGCTCGGCGGATTGATTCACCATGGTGAGGGTGTAGGTCGTGCCGTCGGCGGCCGAATTCACAGCCCCCGCCTCGAAGCCATAGGGATTGTCTCTTCCACGCGCCTGTGTATCCACCTTGGCAACGTAAGCGCTCTCATCTTGCGGGAGCGTCATCTCGGGCGACACGTCCATGGCAAACATCATGGGTTTCTCTCCGGTGGGGTGACTGCTGTTGGTGGGTGTGTCTGAACAGGATGTTCAAGGGGGTTGAGCGTGGGCTCGGGCGTCCCCTTGAGCACGCGTCGTGCCAGCCCACGTTGACGCGGTGACGGCAGTGACAGCCGTGGCGGTGGTCGCGCTGTCGCGTGCACGCGCCTGTCCTGGACATGTCCGGACATGTCCGGACGCGGACGGCTTCAGTCTCGTCAGGGGGCGTGTCGCGGAACCGGGGCGGGCGCGCAGACGCGGAGGCCGATGCGGATGTCCCTCGACCAGGGCTCGTTGGGCATGCGCGAATTGGAGCGGTTGGAGATCCGGTCGTAGTACCAGGACCCGCCGCGGGCCACCGCCTCTCCGGGCTCGCGGACCGACCGCACCCATTCGATGACGTTGCCGGCCAGGTCCATCACCCCGAAGGGGCTGGCGGAAGCAGGGTGAGCCCCCACCTCGTCTGGACCGAAGCCCAGCGGTTGCCGGCCATAGGTCTCATCGAAGTTCGCGTCGTCCGGCGCGAGCAGGTCGCCCATGGGAAACAGGCGGGCGTCCGCGCCACGCGCCGCGCGCTCCCACTCGTATTCGGAACACAGCCGGGCTCCCGGAACGCGCCCGGAGCGGTCCAGCCATGCGAGGTACGCCCGTGCGTCCTCCAGCGAGATGGCCGAGATGGGAAAGCGCAACCAGTCCTGCACGGCCCTGTGGGCGCGGCCCGGGTAACGGATGGGCTCGCCGCTGCTCGCGAAGAGGGGGTGCTGCGTGGGCTGCAGCATGAGCCGCCAGCCCGCCTTCTCCCGGGTGAGCGCCAGCGCGCCGGCCGTGGAACGCACGCCGGGCGTCCGTCGCCTCCGCTGGTCCGGTGTCAGCGCCTCAAGGAACGCGAGCCACTCGGCGAACGTCACCTCATGGCGGGCGATGAGGTACCCCCCGGTCGTCACCTGCCGGAGCGGGGGCGCCTGGAGGAACTCGCGCCGCAGGGCCTCGTCGTCGCTGCTTCCGAAGAGGAAACGGCCCGGCGGGACGTAGACGAAGCCCTCCGGGACGTCGGCCGCCCGCGGCAGGGGGATGCGCGCCCGCAGGTCCTCTCCCGAGGAGAGCACCACCGGCAGGACCGCGCGCGTCAGGCCCGGCGCCTGGAAGGTGAGGACATAGGACCCCGGGCCCGTGGCGAGGGCGTGCGACGCGATGGGCGTCGGGCCCAGGGAGATGCCTTCGGACAGCCTGGGCGCTCCGGGCACGCCCGTGTCGTGCTGGAGCAGCACCTCCGCGCCCGGTGGCTCCGTGGCGAGGTCCAGGACCGGCGGTGCGAGGAGCTGGCGTTGGCCGGTGCCGTCGTCATCGAGGCTCGCCAGCCTGCGCAGGGCTTCGCGCCGCTGTCCGGGACGGAAGAACCACTCCGCCAGCTCCATGCGCCGGAGCAGGACCTCCGCGAGCAGTCCGCGGGCCTCCCGCCGCGAGCCGTCCAGCAGCAGGGCGGTGTCGAGCGCCTGCGTGGCGCGCTGGTAGGCCTCGTCCGCGCGGCCATCGCTCGTTCGCGCCTCGGCCCAGGTCTCCTCCGGCGGCCCTCCCTCTGCCACGGCCGGAGCACCGGTGAGGGCGCGCTCCCCTCGCGCGTCCCATGTCTGGAAGGCGTCCGCGCGCGAGGCCTTCGCCGCGGAGTGGTGGGCCCGGGCTTCGGTGATGGACGCCCGGGCTTCATCCAGGTGCTCCTGCACGGTGCGCTCCAGCGCGTGGCGGCCCTTGAGCCAGGCCGTCCCCCCCGCCACCATCGCGGTGAGGGGCAGGGCCAGCGCCAGCCCCAGGCGCCGCGCGAAGGTGCGCCGGAGCGCCCGCCGCGAGGCCTTGAGGAATGCAGCTTCCCGCCGCGTCAGCGCGAGGTTGCCGGCCGCGGTCACCGCGTCGAGCTCACGCCGGCTCCACAGCGCCGAGGCGGGGCGGTCCGCGCGCTCCCAGCCGGCCGCGGCGAGCCTCACCCGTTCGAGCAGCTGCCGCTCCTGGTGGGCCGCTTCAAGCCATCCGCGCAGGGTGGACCAGCCCGCGAGCAGGGCTTCGTGCGCCACCTCGTGGACGTGCGCCTCGCCTTCCTGCCGGACCACGACGAGCCGCGCCCGGACCAGGGCCTCCAGCGCGATGCGATTCGCGGAGGTCTCCGCACCGAGCTCCCCGGTGGTCCGCCGGACCCGGGCGCCTTCCGGGCTGATGAGTCGCAAGAGCAGGCCGCGAGCCGCCAGGCGCGCATCGGGGGCCAGCGCCGCCAGCGCTCCGTCCGCGTGACGTCCCAGGGCCCCGGCCACGCCCCCGAGCGCCTCCAGCGACGCCTCCCGGATGTGCTGTGTCACCCGGTCGCGGGCATCCCACAGTTCGGCGAGCGTGAACTGGAGGATGGGCAGTCCTCCCGGGGCGTGGGCGGAGGACGCCACGAGCGTGTCCACCAGGGCCTCCGTCTCGAACGCGACGCCCGTCACGCGCGCCGGACCGACCACGGCCTCGCGCGTTCCTTCCGGGCCCAGCGGCTTGACGAGGAAGAGGGCGCGCGCCACTTCATCCTCCAGCCCCGGCAGCGCCGCCAGACGCGTGAAGTAGTCCCCTCGCACCGTGGCCAGCGTGCGCACCCCCCGGGCCAGGATGGCCAGGTGCCCGAGCACCTGCGTGAAGGCGGACGCCTCGTCCGGCTCGCTCTGGGTGAACAGCTCCTCGAGCTGATCGATGAACAGCAGGGTGCCCCGCATGGGCCCGGCGGCGCGCAGGGTCCGTGCCATCGCCGCGGGCTCACGCCGCACCTGGGCGGCCAGGGTCTCCTCGGACAGGCCGAGCCGGCTCGCCACCGCGGCGACCAACGCCGTGAGGGGCCGGCGCCCGGGCATGAGCGACAGCACGGTGTAGGCACAGCCGTCCTCGAGCCCCGCTTGCGTGACGAGCGGCGCCACTCCCGCCCGGCACAACGAGGACTTGCCCACGCCCGAGTCCCCCGCGACGAGCACCAGCGCCTGGGCGCGAAGCCGCTCATGGATGGCGCGGACCTCCGCGCCGCGTCCGAAGAAGAACCCCCGGTGCTCCGCCTCGAAGGCCTGGAGCCCGCGATAGGGATTGCCAGGGGGGACCGGCACCGGGGCGCCGTCCTCCTTCAGGCGTTCGAGCTCCGCGCACAGTGTGTCGGCGGAGGCGAAGCGCCGTGCCGGATCGTATTCCAGACACCGGAGGATGATGGCGCGCAGGCGGACGCCGAGCCCGCTTCCGGAGGGCTCCGGCTCCGGGTTGGGTGCGCGCGCTTCGGGGGCCCTGGGTTCGTCCACCGATCCGCTCGCGGTGAGCTCGTCGAAGGGGCGTTGGCCCGCCAGCAGCTCATGAAGCACCATGCCCAGGCCATAGACGTCTCCCCGCGGGCCGGGCGGTTCGCCACGCAAAGCCTCCGGCGCCATGTACCCGCGCGTGCCTGCGATTGGGACGGTGAGCCGGGCCGCGGGCGCGGCGTCCTCCGGAGCCGCCGTCCAGGAGAGGGCGAGCCCGAAGTCGACGAGCTTCACCTCGCCATCTGGAAGCACCATGACGTTGTCTGGTTTGACGTCGCGGTGGAGCACCTGCGCGCGGTGCGCGGCGGCCAGTCCCCGTCCCAGTCCCAGCGCGATGGCCAGGACCCGCTCCGGGGGGAGCGGCGTGGACAGGCTCCCCAGGGAGTCACCGGGGAGGAACTCCTGCACCAGATAGGGGTGGGAGCCCACTTCCGAGACCCGGTACACCGTCACCACGTTCGGATGGCGGAGGCGGGCGAGCGCCCGGGCCTCGGCGAAGAGCCGGTCGCGCTGGCCCGGGCCGGACCGCTCCGCGCCAATGAACTTGATGGCGACCCTCCGCTGGAGTGCCGTGTCTTCAGCCAGGTAGACGCGGCCCATTCCCCCCTGGCCCAGCAGGCGGATGAGGCGGTACTCGTCGAACGCTGGGGGAGGCTCCCAGCCCTCCGGGCCGGAGGCGCTCAAGGCATTGGAGGAAACGCGCAGTTCCCACCCTCACAGGTTTTCGGCCCGAGGGGATCCCCGCCGCACGAGGGACAGCGGGTGCGGAGCCCGCCCCCCGACCCATCGTCCGTGACGCAGTACTCGTTCTTCCAGGTCTGGGTCAGCAACAGGAAGGGCACGCCCCCATCGAAGTACTCCTTCAAGGGGGTCCCCGCCTTGCCGGGCTGCTGGCAGTCGTAGCTCGCCTTCAGGTGCGCTCCTGGCGCCCCGTGGATGCTCGAGAGGGGGGCGGGGGCGTAACGCGGCCGCAGACAACTTCCCCCGCCTGGCATCACCCCGAAGGGCAGGGCGCCTTGCTCGTTCCAGGCGGCCTCGAAGAGCAGCGGCGGGAGCCCTCCGCCGTCGAAGGTGTCCTGGGTCTGGATGCCATGGCCGTCGACGAAGTCGACGTAGGTGCCCTGGCACGTGAAGGGCTCGCCGTCACCGTTGTAGTCGGCGCGCGCGGCCCGCACACACGCCTGGAACAGCCGCGCGAGCGGGGGGCCTCCCTCCCACTCCTGATCCGGGAGGTAGCCCCAGTGCGCGCAGACGCCGACCGCGCCCGTCGTGCAGCTCGCCGTGAAACAGGGCGCGTCGCCGCCTCCGTCGTTGAAGCCTCCATCCGGCATCCAGCAGCCGGGGATGATCACGGCCTTCCCTTGATAGAAGTCGCCCGCGTCTGGTGAGCATTCATTGGGGTTCTGCGTGCGATAGCCCTTGCCGGCGCAGACGTTGCGGTTCAGGGCGACATCGGTCACGGTATAGAGCTTGAGCCTGGCGCCCGCGTCTTGAAGGACCGCGGGCAGGCACGGGTCCACGGGCGGGACCTCGGTGATTCGATAGGGCCGCTCATCGCTTCCCGTCCAGATGCCGACGACACCGTCGAACCGTCTCCGGAAGAAGACGCTGCCGCCATCGACTCCAGTCCAGCCGGTAGGGCTGGGCGCCTGGGGGTTGACGTGATCCGGTTGGAGGGGCGTGGCCGGGCGGGAGGCCTGGGCCCGCGGCCCGGAGGCGATGGGCACGGCACAGTCCTGGCCGCTCAGCGCCGCCATCAAGGCCATCATCGACAGGGGAAGCAGAGAACGCATGGGACCCTCTGGGAAGTCTCAACCGGGACGCGGCAGGGGGACGCGGTAGTGGTCCAGCTCGAGCCCGAAGTCCTCGATCCACCGATACACCTGCTGCCGCGAGCACCCGAGGTGCCGGGCGACCTCCGCGACCTTTCCCTGGTGCGCGCGCAGGTGGGTCTCCAACTCCTGGGGGGTGGCTTCGACGGCGCGCGCCGGACGCGGAGCAGGAGGCTGGGAGGACCCCTCCTCCGCTGACGTCGGCGCGGGAGTCCTGGCCGTCAGCATCCGTCGCTCCGCCTTCAGCTCGTGCTCCACCTGCATCCCCAGTTTCAGCGGTCCTCCGTCCGAAGCGATGACCGCGATGGAGAGCACGTTGAGCAGGCCCCGCACGTTGAGCGGCCAGTCATGCAGGAGCAGTGCCTCGGCGAGGCCCACGTCGATGGGCCGGGCTTCGGCCTTCATGCGGCCGAGGAGGTGGCGCGCGAGCGGCGCGATGTCCTCGCGGCGCTCGCGCAAGGGGGGCATCACGAGGCGCCACTGGACGAGCCTCGCGTAGAGGTCCGCGCGGAAGGCGGCCTCGTTCACCTGGGAGACGAGGTCCCGGTGGGTGGCCGCGAGCACCCGCACGTCGATGGGGAGCTCCTGCGTTCCTCCCAGGGCGCGGACCTGCCGAGTCTCCAGCACGCGGAGCAGCTTGACCTGGAGCATGGGAGGCATCTCCCCCAGCTCGTCCAGGAACAGCGTGCCTCCATGCGCCTCGCGCAGAAGCCCGTCCCGGGAGGCCGCCGCGCCAGTGAACGCGCCGCGCACATGCCCGAACAGCTCGCTGTCCAGCACGCTCTCCGCGACGCCACCGCAGTTGAGCGCGATGAAGGGCCCCGCGCGGCCGCTCAGTTCGTGCAGCGCGCGCGCCACGACCTCCTTGCCCGTCCCGGTTTCGCCCAGGATGAGCACCGACTGCTCATACCGCGCCGCCCGCTCCAGGTCGCGGTGGAGCCGCGTCAGCGCCGCGCTCCTGCCCACCAGTCCGTCGATACGCTGTTCGTCATTCGGGGCCTCGGAGGCCTCGGCGAAGACAAACAGCGTGTCCCCCATTCGAAGGACATCCCCCCACGCGAGGGGGGCGCGTCCCGTGAGCTGTCGTCCATTGAGACGGGTTCCATTGTGGCTTCCCAGGTCTTCGACGAACCAGCTCCCCTCGACGCGTTCGATGCGCGCATGGCCACGGGAGAGCCGGGCGTCGTCCAGGGCGACCCGGGAGAAGAGTGGTGCGCCACGCCCCAGGAGCGTCGAGCCGTTTGCAAGCCCATGCCGCTCATCCCCGATGAACGCGTTCCGCGTATAGGCAAGGACGAGCGCCGCCGCTCCAGTTCCGCCTTCAGCAGAGGGCGCGCGCTCGGCGCTGAGGGTGTCGTCGGTCATCTTGGCCGCCACCCATCATATTGCAAGGAGAAGGAATCCGGGAAAACCTGCGCATGCTGTATTCTCCCGTCGGAAAAATCGGGTCCAGTACTACGCGTGCGTCAGCGAACGCGTCAGTGCATGCACGCGACTGAGAGGGAGCTGCCCATGTTGGGTTCATCTCGCTCCGTATTCTTTGGCGCCACTGCCGCGCGGACCGGACACTTCGAGGGAACGGGGCCGCTCGTGGTCAAGCGATCCCGCTGGACGGCCATCCGCTGGAGCGTCTCGTGCGGCTCCGAGGCGACCTCCTCGCCAAGGGTTGTCGACGACGACGTCTACGTGGGAACGCGGCGCGGTGGGGTGGTTGCCGTCGACGCGCGCACGGGAGCTGAGCGAAGGCCGGTGAAGGCCGGTGCGATGGCGGAGCGCCCGCGTTCGAAGGCAGCACGGTCTATGCCCTGTCCGGCCTGGGGAAGCGACTTCGCGCGCTCGACCTCGCCTGCGGCAAGGAGCGCGGGTCCCATGAGGCGGGCGCTCCCCACGGCGCGCCGCCCTCCTCATGGGACCCACTGGATTCCCGGGTGAGGGATTGACTCCCGGTGCCTGCGCTAGAGGCAGGTTTTGAGAGGGGATGACGTGTCAGCCATTCGTTTTGACGTGTCGGTTATTGCCAGAATGGCGTCGCCCCTGCGTATGACTACCGATGCAATCGCAGCAGGTAGTCTGATTGTGGCCAACCTGGAGTCTCGACAATCCGGTGCGGTACTGTTGTTGCCTTTCCGCCAGGAATCAGCGCCGCGGAGACATTGACTCGACTGAAGCACGCGAATGTCAGGGGGGTGGTTCATGTCAGGCGTGAAGGCGCAAACCACTCGGGAAGCGGTGCATGCCCCGTCCACATCGTCCGTGGGCCCTCGCTTCGATTCGCGGCAGGACCTGGAGTCCGAGCGGGCGAAGGTGCGGGACATCCTCGCCACCGGGCAGACCCTGGCGCCCGCCACGCGCCACTCGATGGAGTCCGCCTTCGGCACGGGCTTTGGCGACGTGCGCGTGCACACCTCACCCGAGGCGGGGGCCGCGGCGCGGGCGCTCGGTGCACGGGCCTTCGCGGTGGGGACGGACATCGTCTTCGGCGCGGGGAACTACCTCCCCGGTGTTCCTGCGGGAGAGCGCCTCATCGCGCATGAGCTGGCGCATGTGGTGCAGCAGCGCTCGGCCGGCGTGAGCGGGCTGGCGGCCTTTCCGGAGTCCGTGTCCACGCCCTCGCACCCGGCCGAGGTGGAGGCGGAGCGGGCCGCCTCGCTCGCGGTGCGCGGCATGCCGGTTCCCCGGCTCACGCCCAGCGCCGGCGCGGTGATGCGCGACGTGAGCATGAACCTGGACGCCGGGCCGGAAGCGGACGTCGTGCCCGTGCGTCCCACTGCGCGCACCAACAGGCAGATGGTGGCGGAGGGGCGGGAAGCCGTCTCCAATGCGCTGGACCCGACGCAGCGCCATCTGGTGGCGGACCTGACGCACCTCATCGTCTCCGGGCAGGACATCCTCTGGCTCGATGCGAACGGGAAGCGCAAGGGCACGTTCTCCATGCGACCGGACGCGGTCATCTGGGCGACGGGGTACTACCTGGCCATGGAGTCGGCGCTGGTGCGCCTGGTCGAGCAGAAGAACGAGCGTTGGTGGGCGCCCTGGTCCTTCGAGAAGGACGAGACGGCCTTCCTGACCCACTGGCTCCAACCGGCGGAGGCGAAGCGCTTCCAGGCGGAGGTCGCCTCGGTGGGGTCGTTGGTGGCGCTGGTGGGCATTCCCGAGACGAAGCCCGTGGACGACTCCGGCTCGGGTGATGTCGCGACCGCCGAGCGGCTCGTCGCGAAGGTGCGCGAGCGCATCGCCCGGAGCGTCGCCACGAAGGACGGGGACGAGGAGACCTCCACTCCTGGCGGAGAGGGGAAGGGCGTTCCGGATCGGTTGGTGGTGTGGTCCGACGAGCGTGGCCCCTTCGTCAACGTCTGGGCGGACGGGGTCTGCAAGGCCCTGCCCCTGTCGGACGGCGAGACGGAGGAAGCGCTCCAGTCGCGCGTGGAAGAGGCCACCGAGGAGCTGCGCGAGTCCCGCGACGCGGCCAACAGCACGCAGGTCGCGAAGGGGGCGAAGCAGACGGGATTCACGGGCAAGGACGGCCAGTTCGTGGGGGGCGCATTGCCCGCGGACGTGCCTCGGCTGGCGGGCGCCCGGAATGTCGCCAACACGCTGCCGTACCCCTCGAAGATCGTGAACTACGGCCAGGAGATCACCGTCACCGGCTCGAGCAGCCGCTTCGAGATGACGCTGGATTACGCGTCCGCGGGCTCGACGACCCTGGACCAGGTGGGCGCGCGGATGCAGCCCATCACGTACTTCTGGGACATCTTCGACGTCACGGACATGCAGCCCGAGAGCCGGGGCGACATGCGGAACGCGGCCCTGAGCTCCGACAACCAGCTCTCGCGCACGGACTCCATCGCTCGCGACTTCGGGCGGAAGATGGGGGACATCGCGGAGGACACGGCGGCGGACGTGGACGACGCCACGTCCGGTTCGGCGCTGTCCGTGGTGGCCACCTGGCCCGCGCGCAGCGCGTGGTTGGGGGTGGTGGGGCTGAGCAACGTGGTGCGCTTCGGGAAGGCGAGCATCAGCAGCTACATCGACCTGGTCACCACGCCTCGGAGCGAGCAGGGCGTGGGGTGGGACCGCGAGGGCGAGTTCCTCGTCCGCTGCGTCGCTTCGCCCCAGTTCGACGACGACTCGCCCGTCCGTCGTGCCTCCAGCGTGGCCGCGGTCGTCGTCAAGGTGATGGACGTGAACCGGCGCGCGACGCAGGTGAACGACCAGAACCTCAAGAAGCTCCGGCGACTGGAGGCGCTGCGCGACGAGGCCACGGGGGAGGAGCGCGACGGGCTCGACGCCCAGATTGTGGCCCTGCGACGGGTGGAGACCGCCAGCGTGGCGGAGCTGGGCGGCGATGCGCGCACGGCGATAGAGGAGCGCATCGCGGTGGCGAACCAGCTCGCCGCGGATCGCAAGGGGAGCGTCGCCAGGGACTCGCGGACACCGGCGTCGCGATTGCTGGATGCGCAGCTCGAGCTTCAGGGCATCCCGCTGGAGGAGTACCAGCAGCAGCTCGCCCAGCAGAAGGAGCAGTTGGGCCAGCGGCTCCAGCTCATTGGCAAGGTGGGCGCGCGCATCCCGGGGGCCAACTTCCGGCCGGCCGTGACGCTGGTCTCCGAGGAGAACGGTCAGGCCCACGAGCTCGTCATGATGCTGGGCGAGGCGGAGGGCTCGCGCGAGGGAGCGCGTCACTACCTGCTGGCGGACGTCACGGCGCCCTCTCCGAAGGACCGCTACGTCTTCGAGGGGCGCAGCGGTCAGGCGGGGACGAAGGGCCATGCGGAGGCGGTGCGCAAGGCGTTCGTCGACTTCCGGGAGAACAACGGCTACGGGCGCGGCACGCTGGCCCTCCGGTTGCCCAAGGCGCTGGAGGACGCGGCGGGCGGCCCCCTGGGGCTGGAGCCTCGCATGCGCAGCGCCCCGGGTACGCGCGGCCGGGTGATGCAGCGCCTGACGGACCTGGCCACCGTGGCGGAGATCGCGGGCCTGTTCCTCACCGGCCCCGCGGGCCTGGCGGTCGGACTGGCCGGCGGCGTGGCGGGGGCCATCGTCGCGGTGGACAGCCTGTCCCGGCGGCACTCGGCGGGCGCGCTCAAGTGGGACTTCCAGACCCTCATGGACGTCTCGGCCATCGTCGGCGGCGTGGCGGGGGTGGCGGCTCCCGCGCTGTCGGCACTGCGCAACGCGCCCCGCTGGGCGAAGCGCGTGGAGCGGCTGCAGGGACTCCTCCACATCTACGGCGTCACCCAGCTCGGCGCGACGGTCATCATCATTCCGTACCAACTCGAGATGGAGCTGGCGGAGCTGGAGAAGTTGCAGGGGCAGCTCAGTCCGGGCCAGCTGGCGGCGCGGCGGGCGGAGGCCATCCTCGGCGCGGTCCGTTCGGGGTTGATGACGGCGGGCTCGGCCGTGCAGATGCTCCACCCGCCCGACGCGGGCGGCTCGCCTCATCCTGCGGACTCCGAGGACGGTCTCTCCACGCGACCGGCGGAGGGGGAGCCTCGGGTCTCCACGCCGGACGAGGTCATGGAGCCGGTGTCACGTGAGGCCCGTGCTCCAGGCGACGAGGGGCCGCTGCCCGTGGATGCCGCGGGGCCGACGACGCGTCAGCCCGCGAAGAGCGAACGCGTCACGGCGCTGGAGCTCGAACTGGGCGACCTCCAGGGCAAGGTGGCCGTGGTGGAGGTGGGCCCCCCGGAGTTGAAGGGGCGCTCCACGCGGGTGCGCTACCGCAAGGGCCGGGTCCAGATCGAGGTGGGACCCGAGGCGGGGCCTCACCAGATCCGCACGCACGTGGAGACGGCGCGGCTCCTGCGCCGCTACGAGGGGCCCATCGGCCACATCCGTCGGCTGCTGAGCCGGCTCGTCCAGGCCCTCACGCGCATCCCCGGCTACGGCACGCTCGGCTTCGAGTCCCGGCTGGAGGTGCGCAAGCTGAACGGCATCATCAGCGAGCTGGAGTCCCTCCACGCGGGCATCGACGAGCGCATCCAGAGGGTCGGAGACAAGGAGGGCTCGGCGCTGGCCCGTGAGAAGGAGTCCGTCCAGCGGGACATCGCGGAGCTGGAGATCCAGCTCGAACACTACGAGCGACTCGTCGACTCCCTGGAGGCCGGGCGTGGCTATGTGGCCGCGGAGTATCAGGCGGCGACCGAGACCACGCTCTCCACGGTGAAGGCGGACCTGGGGACCCTCCGGACCGTGCTCGAGATAGATGGGAAGCTGTCAATCACCACGAGGATCATCGACCAGGCGGCGCTCCTCCAGCATCAGGGCCGGATGACGGGGGTCGAGGCCTGGGTCCAGGACGCCGCGAAACGCGGCACGACGCCCCGGTTGCTGGAGCATCGCCTGAGCGAACTCTCCGGGGCCGTGCTTCAGGCGTCCTCGTCGCCCGCGGATCTCGTGGCCCTGGTTCCGCCGGCCTCGGGTGGCACGGCACCGTTCACGACCGCCGTGACGTCTGGCGGCGGGAAGGCCCGCAGGCAGATAGGGGACCGCGAGAAGGCCGCTCGCCTGTGGTTCTCGGGAGACAAGGTTGCTGCGTTCGACCTCTGGGCGGATCTTCAGGTGAGCAGCGGCCGCGATCTCGAGAAGGCCCTGGACACCAGTGGTGGGAAGGGATTGAAGGAACCCTTCGTGAGGGCCGTCGTCGATTCCACGGCGAACACGGTGGTGGCCAAGTTGGATCAGGCCCACCGGCATGTCGCAAACCTGGTGGGAGATCCTCTCCGTCCCAACCTGCCGCATGAACGCACTGAGATGGGTGTCCGAATCATTTCGGGGACTGCGAAGGCCAGGATGGAAAAGCACGAGGTCCAGCAAGCCTCCGAACTCCAGACGCACTCCAAGGAGGCGGTCGTCCTCTTCGCCAGCGACGCCGCGGGGAATTCATTTCCGGGCATCGACGGCACCATCGCCTCACCGCCACGCCCCATACAGCTCAAGTATCTCAAGCCGACCTTCGAGGACTCCGCCTCGCGAGGCACGGCCATGGGCGCCCTGGAAAGGGCGCGCAACGCCGGAATCAACCATGTGGAGGTCTACATCAAGGCGGATGGCAAGAGCATGGAGGCCGTTCAGGCCGGCTGGGGCGGCCCCTTGAAGTCGGACACGAAGGACCCCCGGCTGGTGGGGGACGTCTTCGAGAATCAGATCATCAAGCTCATCGAGATCCATTGTTCCGATGGGGTAATGCAGGTCGAGTTCGTGAACGGCACGTACGTCTTCAAGGAGCAGTGATGGCGGGACTCTTCATCAAGGCTTTTGCGCCGGGCGTGGGGACCGAGGCCGCGGACCGGCTCGAGGAGGCACTGGCGAAGACTGGCAGGGCCATCCACTCGCGGCAGTGGGGCGGCGGGGCCAAGCTAGCCGCCGGGAGCGGCCCCAGACCGTTCTCCTGGCAGGTGGTCCGCGCCACCGCGGGAGGCGGCACGGTGTTGACCCTCCATGACGGACCCGCCGAGCGCTGGGACCTCGACTTCTTTCGGGCGCTGTCCTCGGTGGTGGATGGCGTGGTCGTGGGCATGGAGCTGTATGACCTCCTGTCTCGCCAGGGGCTCGCCAGCTTCTTCTCCGGGCGCACGATGGAGGTGGCCCTCGAAGAAGCCAGCAGCCCGCGCATCGCGCTGGGCGGTCCTTCGCTCCACCTGCTCCTCGGTGGCGCCTCCCTGGAGGACGTGTACGAGGAGCGCTTCGGTGCCCTCTGCTTATCCGTGCCCGCCCTCCTGCACGAGGGAGAAGTCCTTGAAGAGGGACACTGGGAGGTGGCGCCTCCCGCCACGGACTATGTGCGGGAGACCCTGCCACCCGAGAGCCTCCTGGTGTTGTCGAATGTCGAGGCGTCGGACTGGAGCGCCGTGGCCGGACGGCTCGCCCCGGGTGGACGGTGGCGCGCGGGACGGACACCGACCCTGAAGACTTCCTTCGTCGAGCTGCGTCACCCGGGCGTTTTCGACGAAGCTCGCATCATCGCCATCTCCGAGGCACTCGCATGTCCCGTCGCGGCCATCGAGCTGGTGTCGGGCGGTTCGCCCTTCCTGTGGGCCGAGGCGAACCAGGGGACCCTGGAGTCGGTGGGCCTGAGCATGACCGGCGTGGATTTCTTCAAGGCACTCACCCGCTCCGTCTTCTTCCTGGGAGAGGGGCCCGGGCTGGTGTTCGGTCGTGGCTCCGGCGGGTGGCACGCAATCACCGGATGAATCCAGGTGGATTCAAACCCTGGGTCCAGGTCGAAAGACAGACTCGATGGGGCTTGGAAAAAAATCGCCGCGATATTGCCAAGGCATAAAGGCCGTTACGTATAGTTGATGGTTTGGCGGGGGCAATGAGAGTCACATGTCAGTCCCCCCAGGTATAAGCCTCAACGACACACGGACCCGGCGCCAATCGCGCCGCTCGAATCGCGTCATGACCTGATGGGTCGGGCGTCTGATATTCATTTCAAGGAGAGGTGGCATGGCGACCTATCTGCATCCAGGTGTCTACCTGGAGGAGATTCCGAGCGGTGCAAAGCCTATCGAAGGAGTCGCCACGTCGCTGGCTGCCTTCGTGGGCGCGGCGACGCGGGGTCCTCTGGGCACGCCGGTGCTGGTGCACAGTCTGGAGGAGTACGAGCGCACCTTCGGGGCCATCAGCAGTGAGCAGGATGTGATGGGTTTCGCGGCGCTGGCCTACTACCAGAACGGCGGCAAGGACGCGTATATCGCCCGCGTGGCGGACCCCACGGGGGCCGTGGCGGCCACCGCGACGCTGAACAACGCGGATGTGTCGCCGGACCCGGTGCTGAAGTTGAGCGCCACCAGCCCCGGAGCCTGGGGCAATGGCCTCCACCATCGCGTGGTGCGCTCTGCTTCCACGGCGGCGCCGACCTTCACGCTCGAAGTGGGCCACATGGAGCTGGTGGACGGGCTGCAACGCTTCAAGGCGGACCTGTCCTTCCCGAACCTGTCCATGAACGAGCGCTCACCGAGCTACGCGCTGTCGGTGGTCAACGGCGACTCCTCGCCGGTGCGGCTCGAGTTCGCCAACGGCACCGTGAAGGACCTGGCCGACTTCGGCAAGCTGACGGGCGCGGCGCTCCACGCGACGGCGGTTCCCGCCAACTACTTCACCACCTTCGGCCTCCCGGAGGAGCTGTCGTTCAGCATCAACCTGGACGCGCTGGGCACGCGCAACTTCACGGTCCTGAAGACGCCCCTGGCGCTCGGCGGGACGGACGCGGCCGCGGACGCGGACAAGGTGGCCGCCGCCATCCAGCAGGCGGTGCGAGGCATCTCCGGCACGGACGCGCCCTTCAAGGACTTCACCTGCACCTACGAAACGGCCACGCGCCAGTTCGTGCTCTCGTCGCCGAAGTCGTCGTACGCCTCCGTGGAGGTCTACGACACGGGCTCGGGCCCCACGCTCGCCAAGGCGATGAAGCTGGACCCGGCCTCCAACCCCACCGCGGCACACGGCGCCGTGATGCTGACGCCCGCGTCGATGGAGGCCAGCTCGACGGCGAAGCTCGCGGGCGGAGCGGCCAACGCGCCCCGCCCGGAGGACTTCCAGGCCGTCTTCGGTGGCGCGCTGAGGAAGATCCGCGACATCACCACGGTGGTGCTGCCGGGCAACACGCTGCCGAGCACCGGCGCGGGCAACGGCGCCGTCGCCGCGGCGCTCGCGCACTGCGAGGAGATGCGCAACCGGGTGCTCATCGTCGACCCGGAGCCTGGCTTCGAGCTGACGTCGGCCTCGCGCGTGGACCAGCTCAAGCTGCCGACGTCCACCTATGCCGTCGCCTACTACCCCTGGGTGAAGGTGGCCAACCCCTTCTACAAGGCGGAGTCGCCGGGCACGAAGAGCCCCACGGTGAAGGTGGCGCCCTCGGCGTTCGCGGCGGGCATGTGGTCGCGCGTCGACGCGCGCCGGGGCGTGTGGAAGGCGCCCGCGGGTGTGGAGACGGGGCTGACGGGCGTGGCGGGCCTGGAGTTCGGTGTGGATGACGGCGTGCAGGACCAGCTCAACCCGCTGGGCGTCAACGCGCTGCGCGCGCTGCCGAACTTCGGCTCGGTCCTCTGGGGAGCGCGCACGCTGGCCACCAAGGTGGACCCGGAGTGGCGCTACGTGTCCGTGCGCCGCACGGCCATCCTCATCGAGCAGAGCGTCTACAACGGCATCCAGTGGGCGGTGTTCGAGCCCAATGACCACCGGTTGCACGCGGCGCTGCGCACCAACATCGGCTCGTTCATGGACGGCCTGTTCCGGGCCGGTGCCTTCCAGGGTGAGAAGGCCTCCGACGCGTACTTCGTCCGCTGCGGTCTGGGCGACACCATGACCCAGGGAGACATCGACAGGGGGCAGGTCATCGTCGTCGTCGGGTTCGCGCCGCTCAAGGCCGCCGAGTTCGTCATCGTCCGCATCCAGCAGAAGCTCCAGCAATAGGTCCACGACCGAGGTGATGAGACATGGCCGCACCAATGTTCACGGTGAACACGCACCGGCACGACCCGTACCGGACCTTCAAGTTCCAACTGCTCATCGACGGCCGTCCGGTGGCCGGGCTCAAGAAGATGGGCGCCCTGAAGAAGAAGACCGAGGCCATCAAGTGGCGCACGGGGGGGGACCCGTCGCACGAGCGCATCCTGCCGGGAGGCACCAGCTACGACCCCATCACCCTGGAGCAGGGGCTGACGCATGACCCCGTGTTCGAGGCCTGGGCCGCCCTGGTGAACAACGTCGAGGGTGACGCGGCGATGTCCTTGAAGAACTTCCGCAAGGACCTGGTGATCAACGTCCTCAACATGCAGGGGCAGGTGGCCATCTCCTACAAGATCCTCCGGGCCTGGGTGTCGGAGTACCAGGCGCTGCCGGACCTGGACTCGCAGGCGATGAACACGGTGGGCATCCAGACGCTCACGCTCCAGCACGAGGGCTGGCAGCGTGACACGAGCGTGCCCGAGCCCGCGGAGACCTGATGCTGCTGCCAGGTGGACTCCTCCGCGCCGGAGCGCTCCGGCGACAGTTCTCCTTCCGCGAACCGGACGGAGTCCTCGAACTGGAGCTCTCGGAGCTGGCGCGGGGGCGCGGGTCGCTGCCGCGCAAGGTCTCGCGGGTGTTGGCGGCGGCGCTGGAGCACGTGGGCGGTGCTCCGGTGGACGGGGTGCTCGCCGGTGAGCTGTGTGTCGCGGATCGCCAGTTCCTGATGCGAGGACTGGAGCGGCTGCTCGGCCTGGAGCGGTCGTGGCACACGGTGGTGTGCGGCGCGTGCGGCGAGCGGTTCGACTTCGAACTGCCGGTGTCGCGCTTGCCGGTGAAGCAGGCGGGGGAGGGCTTCCCCTTCGCGGAGGTGGAGACGGGGCAGGGGCGGGTCCGGGTCCGCGTGCCCGCGGGCGCGGATCAGGAGGCCGTCGTGGAGGAGGGGCGGATGGACGCGCACGCGTTGCTGGCGCGCTGCGCGGAGCCGTTGGACGCCTCCACGTGGGACGTGACGCGGCTGGATGCCGCGGACGTGCAGCGCATCGACGAGGCACTGGAGGCGGTGTCTCCAGCGGTGGTGACGCGGGTCCGGGCGCCCTGTGCCGCATGCGGGGATGTGCGGGAGGTGGAGGTGGATCCGTATGGGTGCCTGTCCATGGACCCGGAGGTGTTGCTGGAGGAGGTCCACACGCTGGCGTCGACGTACCACTGGAGCGAGCGGGACATCCTCGCGCTCCCGAGGCACCGGCGGCGGCGGTACCTGCGTCTCGTGGAACGGGGCGCGGGTGTGACGACGTGAAACGACTTTGGAGTCCGCGATGGGGTTTCTGGCTGACATCCTTGCCGATGCGCTCCCGCACCGGGTGCCCGAGGCACCGCTGGAAGAGTGGGAGGACACACCTGTGTCCGAGGTCGTCGGGGAAGCACCACCGGCGTGGGGCGGAGAGCCCGCCCCCCGGTCCGCGGACCATGACTGGGAGGCCAGGCCTGACTCCGGAAACGGAAGTCGAGGTCTGGGAAAGGTGGCTAGCGCAGTGGTCCCTCAGGGGCAGGGCGGCATCCTGGCAGGTGCCGTCCGAGTTCCAGTGGAGGCTGGTGGGGAACCGGACCGGGCGACCGGCGAGGACCCCGACAGCCTTGATGTTCTACCCGACCCGGTCCTGGTGAAGTCACGTGGGGCGGGTGGGTTCGAGGTGCCTGAAGTCGTGACCGGACTGACGTCGCTTCCTCGTGGAGCGGGGTTGGAAGAAGGCACGACCCAGGACACCGAGAGCTCCTCCGTTCCGCCTCTGGCTGCGACAGGCCTGCTCAGGAGAAAGCCACAGGGGTCCGCCACCCCTCCCGCCTTTGTGCCGTCCGTGCCTCCGCGTGTTCCGGAGGCTCGGGGGCCATCGATGCCCGCGTCCCAGGAGGCCGCGCCTGGCCGGTCCTCGGGGCCGGCGGCACCGGGGGCCTTCGTACTAGAAGCCCCAGCGCCGAAGGGACGGGCCGTGCCAGGGTCCGCTTCGTCCGGGTCCGCCGCGTCCGAGACTCCCTCTCGTGCCCCGCGCCCGGTGCCGGGCTCGCCCTCCGCCGAGCGGGAGGCGCGGGCGATTCCCCGGGACGTCGCGCGACAGGCTCCGCCGCCAGGGGAGGCCGCGCGAGGGGCCGCTCCGGCGTTGCCGCCAGGGGAAGCCACGCGAGGGGCTGCTCCGGCGTTGCCACCGCGGCGCGAGCTCCAGGAGCCCCGTGTGCACATCGGCGAGGTGCACGTGGTCATCACCGCGCCGGCGCCCGCGCCCGCGTCTTCCTCCGCGATTCCGGGCCAGGGCTCGGACTTGCTCAACCGTCACTACCTCCGGAACGCCTGAGATGGCCCTGCCTGAATCCTCGGTCTCCGTGGCCTGCCGCTCGCTGGCGGACTTCGTTCGCGAGAGCTTCCGCCTGCAGGGGCAGACGGTCCGCGTGCCCATTGGCACGCCCGCCGCCGCCGCGCCCGCCACGGGTGACACGGACCACCGGGTCAACCTGTTCTTCCACCGCTTCGAGCCACCGCCCATGGGCGCGGACGTGCTGCCCGGTCAGTCCTGGTTCCTGCGCGTGCACTGCCTGGTGACGGCGTTCGCCGCCGCCGAGGACACGGTGAGCGCGGGGGAGAACGACCTGCGCCTGCTGGGCGAGGTCATCCGCTTCTTCCACGAGAAGCCCGTCATGGACGCGCTGGACGCCTCCGGCGAGGTGGTCCGCTTGCAGCTCATCTTCCAGCCGCTGAGCCTGGATGACATCAACCGCCTCTGGTCCACGCAGAAGGACGTCGTCTACCGGCCGTCCGTGGCCTACGAGGTGGCGCTCGTGCCGGTGGTGCCGCGCACGCGCACGCGCGAGGCGCCTCGCGTGGTGTCCGTGGGGGCCCACGTACAGCCGCAGACGCAACGCGGGCCGGTGCCGGCGGTGCCAGCCTGGACGCCGCCCCTGGCGCGGTTGAGGGTGGACCCGCGGTTGGAGGACTGGGCGCCGCAGGTTGGCTTCGTGCGCGCGGGGACCTGCACGCAGAGCCTGGTGTTCGAGGTGGGCAGTCCGGAGCTGGCGGGCTTCACGCCAGAGGTCGTGGTGGCCGGAGCGGCCGGGGCGAGCGTGCACTTCCGGTGGGACGTCTGGGATCAGACCCTGGGGTGGCGCACGGTGGACACGGCGGTCGACATGACGCCGGCCGTGCTGGAGGTGGATCCGGAGCAGCCGCCCGCCGAGTCGCGTGTGCCGGTGCCGCTGCCCTTCTCGGACCATGCGGGACAGGCCGTGCTCTATGCCGTGCGCCGCTACCGGCGCGCCGCGGACGGGCCGGAGGGCGTGGAGCTCGAGGTGCGGGGCAACCCCGTCTTCGTCACCTTGCATGGAGGTGGCGCATGAGCACGGAACCCCTGCGGGCGGAGGTGGAGCGGGTGGAGTTGCTGGGGCAGTGCCTGTCGCGGCTGCGGCAGGGCGCGTCGTTGGAGGATGCGGTGCTGGAGCGGCTGCGCGAGGCCCAGGCGCGGGTTCGGGGGGCCCGGGAGGATGGCTCGGCGTGGCGCCTGCTCCGCGCGAGCCAGCTCGCTCCCGTCGAGTACGACGTGCTGGCCTGCGCGGTGGCGCCCGAGATGGAGCCTCGCGTCGGCTGGCTCTTCCAGCAGCTCCAGCCCGGTGCGGCGCAGCCGGTGTACCCCACGGCGGCGCTCATCCAGGAGCTGCTCGCCTTGCAGCCCGCGGACGGCGCGAGGCTGTCGTCGGTGCTGTCCGAGGACGCGCCCCTGCGGCGCCTGGGATTGCTGGATCGTGATGACGGAGGCCCCTACTCGCCCATCCGGCCGAGCCGTGGTCTCACGCCGCGCCTGCTCGGAGCCCCGGAGCCGCCCCTGTCGCTCCCGGGCGCGTTGCGGGTGCCGGGCACGGCGCGCTGGGAGGAGCTGGTGCTGCCGGAGGCGAAGCTGGCGCTCCTGCGGGAGTTCCTGTTGTGGCTCCAGCATCGCGAGACAGTGGTGGAGCAATGGGGCGGCCGCGCGATGGGAGGCCCCGTGGCGTTGTTCTCCGGCCCGTCCGGGACGGGGAAGACGTTCGCCGCCTCGGTGCTCGCCACGACGATGGGCTGGGAGCTGCACCGCGTGGACCTGGGCGCGCTCGTCAGCAAGTACATCGGCGAGACGGAGAAGAACGTCAGCAAGCTCTTCGACGCGGCCCACGGGCGCGACGTCATCCTCCTCTTCGACGAGGCGGACAGCCTCTTCGGCCGCCGTGGCGAGGTGCGCGAGGCCCGCGACCGGTACGCCAACCAGGAGGTGAGCCACCTGCTGGCGCGAATCGAGCAACACACGGGGCCGTGCATCCTCACCACCAACCTCAAGGGCAACCTGGACCCGGCGTTCGCCCGCCGCTTCCAGGTGGTGGTGGAGTTCCCCCGGCCGGACGCCCGCGCGCAGGCGAGGTTGTGGCGGGGGCTGCTGCCGCCGCGCGCGCCGCTGTCGCCGGAGGTGGACCCGGAGGTGCTGGGCGCGGCGGTGAGCCTGTCCGGTGGCGGCATCCGCAACGCCGCGCTGCACGCGGCCTATCTCGCCGCGGGCGCGGGGACCCCCATCGGCATGCGGGAGCTCGCGCTCGCGGTGTGGCGCGAGCTGGGCAAGGAGGGGCGCGACGTGTCCGCGTCGGAGCTGGGGCCCTTGCGCAAGCACCTGCCCAAGGAGCTGGCGCCATGCTGACCATCGACGCGTTGCACCTGCGGCTGCCAGCGGGCTTCGAGCGCCGCGCGGACACGCTCGTCCGGCTCGTCGCGCGCGAGCTGTCTCGCGTGCACGTGGTGAGTGAGGGGACGCACCACGTGCCTTCCGCGCACCTGTCGCTGCACGTGGACCTGTCGCTGCCGGATGGGGAGGTGGCCTCGCGCATCGCCCACGCGCTCGTCTCCCATGTCAGGGGCGCGGTGGATGCTGGCCGGGTCGAAGAGGAAGGAGGCCGTGGATGGTGAGGGTGAGCCGGGGCGCGCTGGTGGAGTACGGCCTGTCCGTGCCTCCCCTGGCGCTGGTGTTCGACTTCAATCCGCGCACGCTCTCGCGCACGCGCACGCTCACCTTGCGCACGCCGGGGACGCCAGGGCTGCGCGGGGCCTACGATTTCGCGCTGCCCACGGAGACGCCCCGCGTGGCACAGGGCGTGTCGGTCGAGCCGGAGTCGTTCACGCTGGAGATCCTCCTGGACGCCACCGACCGCATGCACGAAGGCGACGCGGTGGCCGCCACGCTGGGCATCCAGCCGGAGCTGGACACGCTGCGCACGCTGGTCGAGCCGAAGTCGCAGGGGCCGGGAGGGCTCCAGCTGCTGGCCAGCCTGGGGCTCGGGTCGGAGCGGGCCTTCCAGCGCGAGCAGTTCGCGTCGGTGCTGCTGTTCGTCTGGGGCGGCCAGGTGCTGCCCGTGTTCCTGACGTCCGTCCGGGTGGAGGAGACGGACTTCCTGCCATCGCTGGTGGCCTACCGGGCGACGGTGTCGCTCACGTTGCAGGTCATCGAGGGCAACAACCCGTTCTACCTGCGGGAGAAGGCCCGTCAGCTCGTGGGCGCGGCGGTCAACAGCGGCCGGCTCACCGCGGACCTGCTCAAGGGGGTGCTGTGATGTTCCCGCGTGACTCGCGGTATGCGAAGGCCCGTGCCTTCGACGAGGACCCGGTGTTGGGGGAGGTGTTCCGCGGCGTGAGGCCTCGCGCCATCGGCCCGGCCACCGGCGTGTTGGAGCACGTGGTCCGCTCCGGTGAGCGCCTGGATCTGCTGGCGCGCCACTACTACAACGACGCGAGGCTGTGGTGGCGCATCCTGGACGCCAACCCGGGCTTCCTCTTCGGCGGCGACCTGACGCTCGACAGCTTCGTGGGCCAGGTCATCCTCATCCCCCGGGCCACGGAATAGCGCCATGCTGGCCGACCTGTTCAGCGAGCGCTTCCGGGAACCCGTCGAGTGCGCCATCGAGGTGCGAGGCCGTCCCATCACCTCGCTCTATCCGTTCCTCCGCGAAGCCAGGGTGGAGGTGAGCCGCGACCGGGTCGGCGTGGCGACGCTCGTCTTCGACACGCGCCGCGATGAGAGCGGGCGCTGGACGGTGCAGGACGCGGAGGTCCTGGCCCCCTGGGAGCCCATCCTCATCGAGGCCCGCTTCGGTCAGCACACCGAGGAGGTGCTGCGGGGCTTCGTGCGCGAGGTGCGCGCGGACTACCCCGAGGACATGGGCACCGCCCGCGTCACGGTGTCCTGCCAGGACGAATCGCTGGCGATGGACCGCGAGCACGTGCGACGCGTGTGGGGCGCGGAGGTCCCGACGTCGGACGGCGTGCTGCTGGCGGAGATCGCCGCGCGCCACGGTCTGGCGGTGGACCCCACCAGCGGCGCCGGCCTGAGCGGATTGGTGGTGCCGCAGGACTCCACCGACATCCGGTTCCTGCGTGCCCGGGCCGAGGCCAACGGGTACGAGCTGCTCATCAGAGGGGGCGTCATCTACTTCGGCCCCATGCGGCTGGACGCCGAGCCCCAACCGACCATCCGCGTCTACGCGGGCCTGGACACGCACTGTCGCGCGTTGAGCGTCACCACGGACGGGCACCGCCCGAACACGGTGGCGGTGGACCTGGCCCCCTTGTCGGGCGCGGAGCCACGCCGGCAGGAGGTGACGCCGGATCTCCCGCTGCTCGGGACCCAGCAGGCGCACGGTGGACATGAGGGGCGCGACTTCACGTGGCTGCTCACCCGCGAGGGGGCCGTGGACGAGGAGGAGCTGCTCGCCCGGGCCCGGCGCAAGGTGAACGACTTCTCCCTGCGCGTGCGCGCGGAAGGGGAGCTGGACGGCACGGCCTACGGTCATGTCCTCAAGGTGGGCCAGCCCGTGGGCGTGGACGGCGTCGGTGAGTGGCTGGGCGGCATCTACTACGTGGACGCCGTCACGCATGTCTTCTCACACGACGGTTACCGGCAGGGGCTGCGCCTCTTGCGCAATGCCTATGGGGACAACCTCGGGGGCGGGGCGCTCAACGTGCTGGGAGGACTCCTGTGACGCCAGAGCTGCTCACGGAGCTCGTCCGGCAGACGCGCGACAAGTACTTCGGCAAGTACCGGGGCTTCGTCGCGGACAACCAGGACCCGGAAGGATTGGGGCGCCTCAAGCTGCGGGTGCCGTCGGTGCTGGGCTCCGAGTCCTCGCCCTGGGCGCTGCCCTGCGTGCCCTTCGGTGGCGCCGCGGGACATGGCTGGTTCGCCATTCCGGAGGTGGATGCCCAGGTGTGGGTGGAGTTCGAGGAGGGGGACCTGCGCAGGCCCATCTGGACGGGGACGTTCTGGCAGAAGAAGGAGGACGTGCCGGAGGACGCGGCGAAGACGCCCCCCACCACGCGCCTGCTCCGCACTCCCGCGGGCCACGTGTTGCGGTTCGACGACGCGAAGGACGAGGAGGCGGTGCTGCTCCACCACCCGAAGGGGGCGCAGCTGAGCATCGACCCGAAGGGGACGGTGGCGCTGACGGACGCCAAGGGCGCCACGGTGGTGCTGGACGCGGAGGGCGAGGAGCTGCGCGTCGAGGACAGCCACGGCAACTCGCTCGTCCTGTCCTCCAGCGGCGTGCGGGTGGAGGACTCGCACGGCAACACCATCGAGACCGCGTCCTCGGGGGTGAAGGTGAAGGGTCAGCAGGTGGTGGTGGAGGGGACGCAGGTGCTGCTGGGCGGCAGTGGCGGGGAGCCCGTCATCAAGGGGCAGAGCTTCCTCACCCTGTTCGCCACGCACGTGCACACCTCGTCGGCGCCGGGGGGGCCCACGTCGCCGCCCATCCCCCAGGGCGAGATGAGCACGCTGTCGACGTCGGTGATGACGAAGTGAGGGAAAGGGACGAGGGATGAGCGAGCCATTCGATCAGCGTCAGCGCCTGGGGGACCCACCGTGCCTGGCCTTCCCGTTCCGCGTGGAGGCGCAGGGGCCGGCCATCAGCCGGCGCGGCCAGCACGTGCGGGAGCAGATCGAGCAGGTCCTCTTCACCACGCCCGGGGAGCGGGTGTTCCGCCCGGACTTCGGGGGTGGGGCGAAGATGCTGGTGTTCGAACCCAACGGCACGCCGCTGTGGGACGTGACGCGGCGGCGCATGCAGGCGGCGCTGGCGGACGCGCTGCGCGGAGAGGTGGACCCGGGCAGCCTGGAGCTGGAGGTGACGGGCGAGGAAGAGAAGCTCCAGCTCGTCGTGCGCTACCGCCTCACCACGCTGGGTGTTCCCCAGCAGCAGCTCTTCGCGGTGGGAGGCGTCGGTGGCTGACACGCCCGTCCCTGAAATCCTCTTCGAGCCCGGGCTGCCGGGGTGTGGCCGCCGCGTGGTGCGGGGACTGCCCCGGCCGCTCCCCGACGTGGGCAACGACTTCGACTGGCAGGTGCGCGACTTCGACGGCTTCCGCCGCTTCATGATGGAGGAGCTGGCGGCGCGCATCCCGGAGCGCCAGCGCTGGACGGCGGCGGACATCGAGGTCGTCCTGGTGGAGGTGCTGTCGGCGGTGCTCGACCAGCTGTCGGACATGGCGGACCGGGTCGCCGCCGAGTCCTTCCTGGAGACCGCGCGCCGGCCGGAGTCCGTGCGGCGGCTGTCGCGGCTCATCGGCTACGACGCGGAGCGCATGGCCTTCGCCGCGGGAGACATCCGCACCAACCCGGCGGCGGATGAAGAGGCGGCGAGGGCGGAGCTGGAGCAGGCCTGGGCGGCGAACCCCTTCCTGATGGAGGCGGCGCGGCGCGCGGGGCCTCGCGAGCTGCACGTCCAGCGGCGCATGGTGACGGTGGAGGACTACGGCGGGATGTTGGAGGAGCACCCGCTGGTCCGCCACGCGCAGGCCTCGCTGGAGTGGGGCGGCTCGTGGACCGTCGTGCGGGTGGCCATCATCGGGGGGAATGACCGGGTGCTGGATGCCGTGGAGGGCACGAGCGCGGCGGCCACCACGCCCGCGGACCTGCGCAAGCGCGTGGAGCGCTTCCACATCGAGCGGGGGCTGGATGCGCCGCACTGGCCGGACACCTCCCTGCGCACGTTGCTGGGCGGCTACGTGGAGACGTACCGGATGATTGGCCAGGAGGTGCAGCTCCAGGACGCGGTGCCGGTGGGCATCCAGCTGGCGTTCACCGTCCAGGTGGGGCCGGACTACTTCCAGTCCGAGGTCCGCGCCGCGGTGGAGCAGGCCCTCGGGCGCGGCCCGGGAGGGTTCTTCGCGCCGGGCCGGCTGCGCTTCGGCGAGGACGTCAACGCCAGCGACCTCATCCAGACGCTCACCGCGCTGGAGGGCGTGGAGACGGTGCAGTTGGATCAGCTCAAGCGTTTCGGCGCGCGCTACCTGGACCAGGTCGCCACCGGCCGCATCCTGCTCCAAGGCATCGAGCTGGCCACGTGTGACAACGACCCGGCCCATCCGGAGCGGGGCTCCTACACGTTGAACCTGCGGGGCGGGAGGCGAGGGTGAGCAAGTCATCGGACATCACCCGGTGGAACCGGGCGGGGTTGCGGCGCATCCGCTACGTGGACGCCAACGCGGCCACGCTGCTCGAGGAGCTCCGTGCGCGATTGGACGAGCGCTTCAACCGGCCGGAGGAGTCGGTCCGCTGGCCCGGGATGCAGGCTCCGGTTTCGGAGAGCGAGTCCGAGCGGCAGGCGCGGCTGCTGGCCCAGTACGAGGCCCCGCGTGCCTCCGTGCCGGATTGGGGTTGGGAGCTCGCCCGCGCGCTGGCGCGTGCGACGCACGTCCTCACCGAGCACGTGGATGCCTATGCCAACGAGGGCTACCTGGGGACGGCGACCCAGTGGGAGAGCCTGCGCCGGCTGGTGGAGATGATTGACTACCACCCGTCGCCTCCCGCGTCGGCCTTCGCGCCGCTGGTGGTGCACGCGAAGGCGGGGACGCGGGGGCGGCTGGGGCGCGGCTTCGCGGTGCGGCACTCGCCGCCGGACGGGGGCGCGCCTGTCACGTTCGAGTCGCTCGACGACCTGGACGTGGACGCGGAGCTCAACCTGCTCCGGCCCGCGGGGCATGGGGTGAGTCCGGACGCGCTGGGACACTCCACGAAGAAGCTGGTGTTGGAGGGGAGCCTCTCCGGCATCAACGCGGGGGAGCCCGTCGTCATCGAGAGCGAGGTGGATGGGCGGTGCGTGGCCTTCGTGGTGGACAGCGTCCTCCAGGAGGCGGGGACCACGACCCTGCGGGTGACCCCCACGCTCCCGAGCAACGTCTTCACCCTCGGGCGCACGCGCGTGCATGTCCGCCCCAAGGAGCGGTTGCCGGTCCAGGGGCCGCTGCGGACGGGCGGCGCGGTGGGGTTGACGCTGCGGCTGGCGGTGGAGCCGAGGGGCCTGCTCGCGGGGGACATCGTCACCGTGTCGGACGGGCAGCGGCGCTACTACCGGCGCGTCACCTCCGTGGACGGGAAGAAGGTGGGGTTGGACCGGAGCGTCGGCGAGCTGGCCCTGTCGCAGGCGGCGCTGGCGCGGCCGGTGGTGGTGCCGGTGGCGCGGCAGATGGGGAAGCGGATCATCTCCTCGAGTGAGCCGCCCACGGTGGAGTATTTCGTCCAGGTCCCCGGTGCCTGGCAGCGCTTGAACGGGGAGACGCTGGGGGACCCGCGCGCCTTCGAGGACCCGGTGCGGGAGTACGAGGTGCACGTGGTCTCCGCCGCCGAGGTCCCGGTGGAGACCTCCGAGGAGGCGAATCGAGGCTACACCCTGCTCAAGCTCACCCAGCGGCGCGCTGAGGGAGAGACGGAGGAGTCGCTGCTCAACCCGCAGTCCTTCCTGGCGCCGCCGCCCGCATCCGCGGGGGGCTGGGAGGTGGACACCTTCCTGATGGCGGACGACTCGGCGTCGTTGCTGCCGGGGACTTTGTGGGCGGACAAGCCCAAGGGGCTTGGGGCGGGGGACTTCGCGGTGGTGGTGACGGGCGTGCAGGCCTCGTGGGGGCGGCTGGCCTCGGTGGCGAACAACGCCGAGCTGGGGCGCACGGAGCTTGTCCCCGTGGACGGCTGGCAGGGCCGGGGCGGGGGAGAGTTTCCCCGAGCGGAGACGCGCGTGTACGGCCGCTTCCAGGAGGTGGCGCGGCTGGTGGGTTGGGAGGAGAACGCCACGCCGCTGTCCGGCACGCAGGTGCCGCTGGACGCGGTGCCGCGGGGCCTGACGTTCGGCCGCGCCGTGGTGGTGCGGCAGGAGGGCGGCACGGCGCCGCCGCTGCTCACTCGCGTGCAGGGCACCGGCGAGGGCTTCGTCGCGCTGGTGGATCCGCTGCCTCCCGGCAGCACGGTGGACAACCTCATCCTCCACGCGAACGTCGTCCTGGTGGGGCACGGAGAGCGCAAGCCCGAGGAGGTGCTGGGCAGCGGAGACGCCACCCAGACCGGGCAGGCGTTCGTGCTGAAAGAGCGCGGCCTCTCGTTCGTCGCGGACTCCACGCGCGCGTCGGGCGTGCGCGCGGACCTGGAGGTGAAGGTGGCGGGCCGCCGCTGGCAGGCGGTGGAGAGCCTGCGCGAGTCGGGCCCCACGGACCCGCACTACACGGTGCGCCTGGTTCGCGACGGGGAGCTGGCGGTCGTCTTCGGTGATGGGCGCAACGGCCGGCGACTGCCGACGGGCGCGAACAACGTGCGGGTGGGCTTCCGCGCGGGCTCGGGGCTGCGAGGCAACCTGCCCGCGGGCAGCCTCGCGAAGCCGAGCCGGCCTCATGCGCTGGTGGAGGCGGTGGAGCAGCCGCTGCCCGCTTCGGGGGGCAACGACATGGAGGACGTGGAGGCGCTGCGCCGCACCGCGCCCGCCACGGTGCTGACGCTGGAGCGCGCGGTGTCGACGGAGGACTTCGCCAGCCTCGCCATGGGGCACAGCAGCGTCTGGCAGGCGCGCGCGCTGCTCAAGCGCAACCCCGGCTCCCGCATGGAGCTGGTGGAGGTGGTGGTGGTGCCCGCGGACGGTGGAGAGCTGGGGCCCCTGAAGCAGTCCCTGGCGGACTTCCTGCGCGCCCACGCGCTGCCGGGCGTGGAGGTGTCTCTCTCCCGCTACCTCAGCGAGCCGGTGACGCTCGACGTGGAGGTGGAGGTGGACACGCGGGCCTTCAACCCGGACGCGGTGGTGCAGGCGGTGCGGGCGGCGCTGCTGGACGCGCTGTCGCTGCGGCACCGGGGGCTGGGACAGGCGCTGTACCTCAGTGACGTCTACAAGGTGGTGGAGGCCGTGACGGGTGTGGAGAGTTCCATCTGTGTGATGGCCGGTGTGCCGGGGCTGCAGCGCAAGGACGCGCCGTCCGGCGCGCACGTCGTCTACCTGGCGCCGGAGGGGCAGGACCTGTCCGTGCGCTTCAAGGAGTACTCACTGTGAGCTCGGGAAGCGGGGGGACGGGGAGCGGGCTCGGCGCGCAGCTCTACGGGCTGCTGCCGGAGGTGTACCGCACGCGCGACAACGGCGACCTGCGCGACTACCTGGGGTCTTGTGGCGAGGTGCTGGACCTGGTCCGCGGGGTGATGGCCCAGCGGTTGGCGGATGCGTTCCCCGACCATCCGGACGCCCAGGGCTGGACGCTGCCGTACCTGGCGGAGCTCCTGGACGTGAAGCTGCTGTCGCCCGCGGAGCCGGAGCAGCGGCGTGAGCTGTCCCAGGCCGTGTCGCTGCGCCAGCGCAAGGGCACGCCCGGGTCGGTGGCCCAGGTCGCCCAGGATGTCGGCCAGTACGCGTGGGACACGGAGGACCCGCGGAACGAGCCCTCCGAGCCTGTCTACCTCCAGGAGGGGTGGAGGCGGGTGGCGGTGACGCCGCGCGTGGGACAGCCGTTGCTGCCGCCGGAGTCGCTCGGGGCCCTGCCACTTCCGGCGGGGGCGCCAGCGCGACGGCACCCGGCGCTGCCCGCGGCGACGGTGGACCTGCGGTACCTGTCCCGCAAGGTGGCGCTGCCGCCGCGTGGGGATGGTTCGTCGCGGCCGCCGTTGCAGGAGAACGTGCACGGCATCCCCGCGGCGCCCGGCCACTTCGACGACGTCTCCCGGCGGACGCCGGACCTGCGCCGGCCCTCCGCGCGGCAGGGACAGGTCCACCCCAAGCGCGTCGCGGTCTTCACGCTGCCCAGGGTGGGGTTCTTCCCTCCGGGCTGGGAGCTCGGAGACACGCGTCCGCTGCCCGTGCCCCCGGAGTCGTCGCGCGTGCTGCCCCGACGCCGTCAGGGGCCCCTGACGCCCGAGCCGGAGTCGGGCGACTACGTCCTCGAGAACCTCGTCCTCCCCGAGGGAGAGGACGTCATCGTCGGCAATCGGCCGCTGGTGATGCGCAACTGCGTCGTCCAGGGCAACGTGTACATCGACGTTCCCGATACCGCGCACGTCATCGAGGACTGCATCGTCACGGGGATGGTGACGAAGAACCTGGGGAACGAGCTCGTCGTCCGCCGCTCCGCCATCGGCCACCTCCAACTGGAGGCGGGCACGCTGGACGTGGTCGGCGCGACGGTGGAGGACAGCCTCCTGGGTTCACTCGAGAGCACGGCGTTGATCACGTTGCTGAGCGTGACGGTGCTCGGCTCGATGGACGTGGCGCGGTGCTTCGCCAACGACTCGCTCTTCGCGGGCTCCGTCACTCCCCACCCTGGGGTGGGCAACTGCTTCCGCTACTGCCGGCTGCCAGAGGCCGCGCTGGGGGCGTACACCGTGGAGGGGCAGCCCGCGGAGGCGTACGCGTGTACGAGCGAGGTGCCCCGTTTCCGCGCCACCGTCTTCGGAGCACCCGGCGCTGGCGTGCTCGCGAGCGACAGCGGCGCGAGGCTGCTTGATGGCGCGGAGGATGGCGGGGAGCTGGGGGCCTACCGCCACCGTCGCTATTCGTTGCGCGACGAGGCGGTGCTCGCCCGGCTCCGTGAATCCCTGCCCGCGGGCATGAGCGCCATCCTGGTTCCCGACGAACGGCTGGGCCTGGCCCTGCCCGTCGTCACGCCTCCTTCCACCTGATTCCCGCTTCGACTCCAGCGGAGTTCCTCATCATGAAGACCCAGATTTCACGCGACTCCCACGACTCCTCCAAGGGCTACTCCGGCGTCTACCAGCAGCAGGGGCGGATGCTCACCGACGCGGACTGGAACGAGTTGGTGTCCATCATCAACGACCGCGTCACCAGCGCGCTGCGGGACGTGGTGGGCAGCGGCGGCCCCGCCACCGGCAAGCTGCTCATCTCCAACACGCTGCAGATGACGCCCGGCAGCGTCTACGCGGACGGGCTGATGGCCTCGCTGCCCGGCACGACGCCCTTCACCTACGCCACCCAGCCGGACTTCCCGTTGGCTCCGGGGGCGCCCGCGGTGGGCGAGAGCCTCTACGCGGACGTCTGGGAGCGGCCGGTGTTGTTCCTGGAGGACCCGAACCTCCAGGACCCGGGGCTGCACGGCGCGGACACGAGCACGCGCACGCAGGTGATGCTGCAGATCAAGCGCTGCCCCGCGGGCCAGCAACCCACGGACCCGCTCGTCAACCCGGGGCGGGGCAACGCGCCGCTCACCCTGTCCCAGCGCGTGGGGGGCACGGGGCCCGCCGCCCAGTTCACGGGCAACTACCTCTTCCGGCTGGAGGTGCATGACGTGAAGGGCTCGCCCACGGCCCCCAGCGAGCTCACGTTGAAGTGGTCGAGCGAGAACGCGGCCGAGGCCTACGCGAACGGGCCTCGCGTGCCCCAGGACTACCAGGGCAACGACTGGCTCTACGAGTTCTACAACGCCGCGACGGAGCTCCACCTGGGCGTGCACCTCGGCACGCCGCCGGCGGGGTTCCCCGCGCGCGGCCGGTTGGAGGCGGGCTACCCGGTCTCCGTGCCCGACGCGGCCACGTACCCGTTCGTCCGCAGGTGGGACGGCTGGTGCACGCTGACGCGCAACACCACGACGGGAGTCTGGACCTTCGTCAGCGGAGGGAGGGATCGCGGCGCGCTGCTGTCCACGGCCAATGCGCAGGGCGTGCATGGCCATGTGCGCATCGAGAGCGGCGTGCTGCACCTGGAGCTCCAGGACCTGGCGCTCGCGCTCACCCTGACGGGAGGGGGCACCACCAGCCGAGCCTTCGTCGCCGGGGACTACTGGCTGGCGCCCGTGCGCGAACAGGATGCCGCGGGGGACCAGGTCCTGAGCGGCGCGCAGCCCGTGGGGCTCCTCCATCGCTACGTGAAGCTGGGCGTCGTCGCGTCGGGCTCCTTCACGCCGGAGCGGACGCTGGGGTTCCCCTCGTTGACACGGCTGATGTCGCCGTCCGTGGGGGACTCGGGGGCGAACTACGTGGGCACGGAGGCGCACGCGGACGTGACGGGCACCACGGTGCAATCACAGCTCAGCTCGCTCATCCCCGTGTTGAACAAGGCGAACTCCGCGTCGAATGGTTCGGGCCTGATTGGCAGCGCGGCCATCACCGGCACGCCGAAGAACCTGACGGCGGGCACGGTCCGGAGCCAGCTCACCCAGCTCGTCACCCACGTCAACACCCACGTGGCGTCGACCTCCACGGACCACGACGCGCGCTACTACCCGCGAGCGGACGCGAACGCGACGTTCGCTTCCACGAGCCACCACCACGATGCGCGGTACCCCTCGATTCTCTACCAGTGGGCGTTCACCCTGAACCACGGCGGGTCATGGACGATGGTGCTGCCCCTCTTCACCCAGCCGCCGCTCGTCGCGATGGGACTGAAGGTCCTGGTCCCTCAGGGAGACGAGGATGACCACTACTTCGTCTTCAACGGGCCGATCCACTCGCAAATCAGGGTGGAGCTCTACTACGCGACGAGCAGCTCCCAGCAGCTCATCGTGTGGAACACCTCCAACGAGAACGTCGACGTGCGGCTTCGCCTGTTCGACGTGCGGTAGGTCCCGGGGTCAGCCCTGGGTGCGCAGCAACGACTCCAGCTCCGGGCATGAGAGCCCGGAGTGCGAGGACAGGGCCTCCAGGAGGGCCGTGCGCGCCGGGCCCTCCTGCAGCCGGAGGAAGATGGGGGAGAGCTCTTCGATGGCCTTCTTCCGCTCGGAGGCGGAGGCGCCGCGCCCCTGGGGCAGGGCGGTGGAGAGGAGGTAGTCGGTGAGGGGGAGCGCCTCGGAGAGCAGGCGGCGCATGGCCCCGGCTCCGGCGCGGAGGATGAACTCGTCCGGGTCCTCCTTGCCAGGGAGCTGCACCACGCGAGTCCTCGGGCCGTAGAGCAGCAACAGGTCGCTGTTCTGCTGGATGCCTCGCCAGCCTCCGAGGTCTGGATCCAACATGACCACCAGCTCGCGGGCCCCCGCGGCGAGCAGCAAGTCGATCCGGGCCGTGCTCAGGGTGGTGGCGATGAGGCCGACGCTGTGGGGGAAGCCGGCCTGGTGCAGCAGCATGCAGTCGAAGCCTCCCTCGACGACGATGGCGGAGCCCTCGCCGCGGATGGCGTCGCGGGCGTGGGTCAGCCCGAAGAGCGTCGTGTCGCGGATGAAGATGGAGGAGTTCCGGGTGTCCAGGTACTTGAGTCGTTGATGGGGAGGGAGGTCCCGTCCGATGAATGAGAGGGGTTGTCCTTCCGGGGAGCAGAACGGGAGCATGACGCGCCGCTTGAAGTGGTCCGTGTAGTGGTCGCCCTCCCTCGGATGGCGCAACACGCCCGCACGGTCACCTGCGTCGAGGAGGCCCTCGCGTGCGAGTGTCTCCGCCAGCGCCGTCCCCGATGCAGAGGCGTAGCCGAGACCGAAGGCCCGGGCACTCTCCAGCGCGACTCCGCGCGAGGCGATGTAATCCCTTGCGGCCTGTCCCTCCTCAGGGTCCCAGAGACGCGATTGGAAATGGGTTGCCGCGAGGGTGACACACCGATGGAGTTCCTCTTGTTCCAGTCGAGCCGCCTGCTGGAAAGCGTTCTCCTCGCCGCGCGTCTCGGTCTGGCTCATGGATGACAGGATAGCGCGGGAATGGCGCTCACGCCCTCACCCGGTGGACGTACGCCCCGCTGGCAATGACAGCCGTGGAGCCTCACCAGGTCCTCGCAGATACGAGGCATCCAGCTGATCCAGACGAGGGCAGCCCAACAGCGTCAAGGTGCGATCAATCTCCTTGCGGAAGAGCTC
Source organism: Corallococcus sp. AB032C (assembly GCF_003668935.1). Taxonomy (NCBI): domain Bacteria; kingdom Pseudomonadati; phylum Myxococcota; class Myxococcia; order Myxococcales; family Myxococcaceae; genus Corallococcus; species Corallococcus sp. AB032C. The sequence goes on from NZ_RAWP01000023.1 coordinate 83,763, forward strand.
CAGCGCGAGTTCCACGCCGGCCTGGCCATCGGCGGCCAACCCATACAGGTAGGGCCGGCCAATCATGCAGGCTCGCGCGCCCAAGGCGATTGCCTTCACCACATCCGAGCCACGGCGAACGCCGCCGTCCAGGATGACCTCCGCGCGCCCACCCACGGCGTCGACGATCTCGGGCAACACGTCGAGAGCGGCAGGCAGGCCATCCAGCTGCCTCCCACCGTGGTTGGAGACGACGAGGGCCTGGACTCCGCGCTCCACGGCGCGCCGGGCATCCTCGGCGCAACTGAGACCCTTGAGCACCAGCGGACCGGGCCACAGCTCCCGAAGCCACTCCAGATCCGCCCAGGTGATGGAGGCATCGAACTGGCGCGAGGTATAGGCAGCCACGGAGACCGCATCCCGGCGCGTCAGTGCCTTGCTGTCCTCGAAGTTTCCGAAGGTGGCCCGGGGCGAGCGGGTCATCCGCAGCACCCAACCCAGGTGCAACAGGAGGTCAAAGGCATTGGCCACCGTGAGGCGCGGCGGCACCGTGAAGCCATTGCGCACGTCACGCTCGCGATTCCCCATGTCCGGGACATCCACCGTCACGCAAAGCGCCGTGTAGCCCGCGGCCTTCGCCCGTTCCACGAGCGAACGCGTGATGCCACGATCCTTCCAGATGTAGAGCTGAAACCACCCCGGTGCCGGAACCGCCGCGGCGACCTCTTCAATGGTGCACACCGACATGGTGCTCAGCGTGAAGAGGGCCCCCTTCTTCACGGCAGCCCGAGCCGCGAGGCGCTCCCCGCCCGGCGCGAGCAGGCCCGCGAGGCCCACCGGCCCGAGGATCAACGGGAGCTCCAGCCGCTGCCCCAGCAGCGTCGTTGACAGGTCCCGCGTGCTGACGTCCACCAGCGAGCGAGCCCGGAACGCATGGCGGCCAAAGGCTTCCCGGTTGGCGCGCACCGTGAACTCGTCGTCCGCGCCTCCCTCCACGAAATCGAAGAGGAAGCGTGGAATCCGGCGCCGCGCCCGCTGACGCAGATCCTCGATATTGGCTGTCTTGGGCATGTCCGTCTTCAGCCTCGTTAGGAGGGCTGGAGTTCAAGTCAACCATTCGTAATCCCCCAAAATCGCATTCCCCGCAAGGGCCTACCTTTCGTGGGTCGGGGTCGTTTATCGTCTCGCGGAGGCACGGGTGGTTTGCGTGCCCTGCTCCTGTCCGGGTCGCTCTCGCCATGCTCCTGCAAAACGCGCTTCACGCTTCGTTGACGGATCCGAGTCTGGAGGTCATGAACTTCCTGAACGAGATCGCGATCCGCTTTCCAGAGGCGATCTCGTTCGCCCCGGGGAGGCCGAACGAGCAGTTCTATGAAGCCGAAAAGCTCACCGTGTATCTCGACGCGTACCGCCGCTATCTGCGCGAGGAACGCGGGCTGACCGAGGCGCAGGTCAAGACGCAATTGTTTCAATACGGTCGGACCAATGGTCACATCCACGATCTGATCGCGCGGATGCTGGAGAAGGACGAGGGAATCCGGGCCGCGAAGGAGTCCATCGTCGTCACGGTCGGGTGCCAGGAGGGGATGTTCATCTCCTTGCGCGCGCTGTTTTCAGCGCCCACCGATGTCTTGCTGGTGGGAATGCCTTGTTACATCGGCATCACCGGCGCGGCCAAGCTCCTGGGAATCGAGATCGTCCCCGTGACGGAGCGCGAGGACGGGTTGGATCTGCGGGAGCTTGAAGACACGCTGAGCAGGCTCAAGGCGGAAGGCAAACAGCCCCGAGCGCTCTACCTCGTCGCGGACTTCGCCAATCCCTCTGGGAAGAGCCTCCCGGTGCCGGCACGCAAGCGTCTGCTGGAAATCGCCAGGGGCGCGGGGTTTCTCATCATCGAGGACAACCCCTACGGCTTCTTCTTCCGGGAGGGCCCCCGGAAGCCCACCCTCAAATCCATGGATGAGCACCAGCAGGTCATCTACCTGGGCTCGTTCTCGAAGTCCGCCTTCCCTGGCGTGCGGGTGGGCTACGCGGTGGCGGACCAGCGCGTCCTGGGCACCACGGGGAAGCAGCACCTGTTGGCGGACGAGTTCTCGAAGATCAAGAGCATGCTGACCGTGAATACGCCCGCCATCAGCCAGGCCATCATCGGCGGGATGCTGGTGATGAATGAGGGGGGACTCCTTGACGCGAACCGCGAGGCGATTCGCTTCTACAAGGAGAACATGGACGCCACCCTCGCGGCGCTGGAGCGTCACTTCCCGAGGAGCGAGGCCTGGGCGCGCGGCGTGACGTGGAACGTTCCCGAGGGCGGCTTCTTCCTGGTGATGAAGCTTCCCATCGAGGCCGACGAAGCCCTGCTCGAGCAGTCCGCGAAGCACCACCAGGTCATCTGGACGCCCATGCGGTATTTCTACCTGGGCTCGGGAGGAGAGACCGAGCTGCGGCTCTCCTGCAGCTATCTCACTCCCGCCGAGATTGAAGAGGGAATCACTCGCCTGGCCAGGCTGATCCGTTCGGCGCTGGAGCAGCAGCCCGCCCGGGCGCTCTCCGTGGGGTGAGGTTGTAGCGGGCTCAGGCGGCCGCGAACTGCCGCTCCACCAGGCGGCGGTACAGGCCTTCCTGCTCCATGAGGGAGGCATGGCTGCCGCTCTGGACCACCTGCCCGCCTTCCAGCACCAGCACGCGGTCCGCGCCGAGCACCGTGGACAGGCGGTGGGCGATGATGAGCGTGGTGCGCCCGCGCATCAGCCGCTCCAGGGCGTCCTTCACCAGGTGCTCGCTCTCCGCGTCGAGCGCGCTGGTGGCCTCGTCCAGGACGAGCAGGCGCGGGTCCTTGAGGATGGCGCGGGCAATGGCCACGCGCTGCTTCTGGCCGCCGGAGAGCTGCACGCCGCGCTCGCCCACGGAGGTGCGGTAGCCGTCCGGGAAGCGGCAGATGAAGTCGTGCGCGTTGGCGGCGCGGGCGGCGGCCTCCACCTCGGCCTCCGTGGCGTCCAGCCGCCCGTAGCGGATGTTGTCGAAGATGGAGCCGGAGAAGAGCATGGGCTCCTGCGCCACCACGCCAATCTGCTGACGCAGCCACTCCGGGTCCACCGTGCGCAGGTCCCGCCCGTCCAGGAGGAGACTCCCGCCCTGCGGGTCATACATGCGCGCCAGCAGCCCGGCGATGGTGGACTTGCCCGCGCCCGACGGGCCGACGATGGCCACCACCTCGCCGGGCTGGATGGCCAGGTTGAGGTCCTTCAGCACGGGCGCGTCTGGCCGCGTCGGGTAGGCGAAGCGCACGGCCTGGAACTCGACATGGCCCTGGAGGGGGTCGATGCGCTCTCCGCCGGAGATGGGCATGCCGGGCTTGCGATCCAGCATGTCGAAGACGCGCTCGGCGGAGCCGGAGGCCCGCATGAAGTCCGCCCACAGGTCCGTCAGCCCGCTCACCGACATGGAGACCAGCGTGGTGTAGACGAGGAAGGAGGTGAGGCTTCCAATCGACAGGTCGCCCCTCAGCATCAGCCGGCTGCCGTACCACAGCACGAGGGACCCGGCGATGAAGCCACCGAAGGTGCTGCCGCCGATGAAGAAGGCGGACAACTGGGTGCGCCGGCGGGCCAGCGCGAGCGCCTTCGCCAGGGCGACGCGGTAGCGGCCCCCCTCGTGGCGCTCGGCCGCGAAGGAGCGCACGGTGCGGATGCCGACGAAGATCTCCTCGGCCACCGCGTTGGACGCGGCGTGCTCGTCGTTCACGCGCCGGGAGGTCAACCGCATGCGCCGGCCATACACCATGGCCACCACCACCACCGGAGGCACCACGGTGAGCATCAGGAGCGTGAGCGTGGGCGAGGTGTAGAAGAGCAGCGCCACGCCGCCCAGCACCTGCGCCCCGCTGCGCAGCGCCATGGCGATGTTGCCGCTCACCGACTGCTGGAGCACCGCCGTGTCGGCGCCCAGCCGGGTGACCAGCTCGCCCGTCTTGCTGTTGTCGAAGAAGGCCACCTCCTGGGACACGAGGTGGGAGAAGAGCCGCTCGCGCAGCGCCTGCACGACGTTTTCGCCCGCGCTGGTGAAGAAGTAGTAGCGCAGCGCGTTCGCCACGGCCGTGACCGCGAAGATGACCGTCATCCAGAGCGTGGCCCGGTCGATGAGGGCCTGGTCCCGGGCGCCGAGCGCCTCGTCGATGATGAGGCGGATGGCCTGCGGGAAGAGCAGGGACAGCCCGCTGCCGATGAACAGGAAGAAGACGCCCGCGGAGAGCCTGCGCGCCTCGGGACGGGCAAGGCTCAGGATGCGGCGCGGAGTGACGGAGGACGCGGCAGGGGGCATGGGGCGGTCGGACGAGGAGGCGCGGTGGGCGTTTCCGGCCGGGTGACGGAGTCACCGGAAACGGTGGGGGCGGGGGACGCGGGCGGCGTCAGGCCGCCTGGGCCTGCCTGCGGCCACGGGTTTCGAGCGCGAGCCGCTCAAGGGTGTCGATGGCCACGCTGTCCTTGCGCATGGCCTTCAGCTCCTCGGAGAGCTTCTGGACGCGCGCGTGGAGCACCTGGTCCTTCAGCAGGGCCTGGACGCGCTCGCGGATGGCCTCCGGCGTGGCCTCGCGCAGCGACAACTGGTAGGCGAGTCCCTGCTTCTCCAGCAGCTCCGCGTTGAGCGGCTGGTCGGCGAACAGGGGGATGATGAGCATGGGCACGCCGTGCCGCAGGGCCCGGCCCACCGCGCCCCAGCCCCCGTGCGTCACCAGCGCCGCGACGTGGGGGAAGACCTGCTCGTGGGGCAAGAAGGCCTCGGTGCGGATGTGGGGGCCCAGGTTGTCGGGCACGTCGCGGGCGCCGGCCGTGGTGGCCAGGACCGGCATCCCCGTGGGGTCCAGGGCCTTCAGCACCCGGCGCATCAGCCCTCCGTCCTGGCCCACGCTGGTGGTGCTGACCAGCACGGTGCCGGGCGCGATGGGGCCGAACGTCGCGGAGTTCTCCGCGGTCGCCCCGTCGAAGGCGATGGTGCCCGCGTAGAGCTGCTCGCCCCGCCGGGGGATTCCCGTCAGGAGGTTCTCCGACACCATGGCGAGGTGGAGCTCGCTGGAGCCCATGGTCTGGAACAGCTCGGCGTGCTTCGCGGCGCGCGGCGGCAGGCCGAGCTTCGCCCGCGTGCGCCGCAGGGGCAGGAACGCGTCCACCAGGGCGTGCGTCAGCCGGGGCATGCGCCGCGCGAGCCGGCCCGGTGGCGAGGCGCGCAGCAGCACCGGCAGCCCGTCCGCATCGATGACGCTCCCCAGGTTGCCGGTGCTGATGGCGGGAATGCCCAGCCGCTCCGCCGCGTACCCCGCGCCGAAGGCGAAGTAGTCGTACACCACGCAGTCCACCTGCTCACGGCGCAGCAGGGGCTCCAGCTCGTTGCAGTAGTCCTCCGCGCTGCCCAGCACCGCGCGGCGGTAGCACACGTACCAGTAGGCCCTGCGCAGCAGCAGCGAGATGCGCATCCAGCCGGGAAGCGTCTCGCGGGCGGCCTCCAGCCGGTCCAGGAGGCCCCGGTAGTCGCGGGCCGGGACCAGCTCCGCTCCCGAGGCCTCCACCTCGGCGGGGACGGCCGCCTCGGTGAACACGAGCACCCGGTGCCCGCGAGCGACCAGGCTCTGGGCCAGGTCGAGCACGCGCGTCAGGTGGCCCTTCATCTGGCCCTTGCCGCCCGGCGTGACCATGAGGAAGGTGGCCCGGTCACCCTGCCGCGCGGGAGTCGTGGGGGTCTGCATGGGGGACCTCGGGGGAGGCGCCACGGCCCGGGTCACCCCGGGCGGGGCCGTGTTAGCGGAGGAAGTACTCGGCCTGACCGTAGGGCATGCCCGCCGGAATGCCCTTCTCCGCGCAGTACGCGAGCAGCTTCCGGGACTCGACGAGCTGCGGGGAGTTCTCGTGGTAGCCCATCACCATGACGTGTCCCAGCCACGGCTCGCGGCCCATGGCGTAGATGTGGACCTGCCCGGGCTTGAGCCGCTGGACGATTTCAATGGCGCGCACGGCGTTGGAGCCGTTGAGCCTGCGCGACTGGTCCATCTTGCGCTGCATCGGCGCGGGCAGCAGCGGGCCGTACATCCAGCTCAGGGGCCCGCCCTCGGATTCCATGCCCAGCCACATCATGTCGATGTGGCCCACCTCGCGGTGGATGTGCTCGTACAGGTGGGGCTCCAGCGCGTTGGAGTCCGCCGCCATCAGCAGGGACTTGCCCTCCAGCTTGACGAGGTGGGCCAGCTTGGCCTGGATGTCCAGGTCGCCGTGCTCGCCGATGAATGGCAGCCCGATGAGCTCGCCGCCGGGGAGCGGCAGGGACTCCAGCTCCGCCAGCGCCACCACGTTCTGGAAGCCCGCCTGCTTGAGCATCAGCTTGAGCGACGGGTCCGCCAGGCTGCCACCGCCGGCGGCCGGCACGACGAGGGTGCCGATGCGGTGCCGCAGCTGCAGCAGCGGCTCGAACATCAGGTGGTCCGCGTGGCCGTGGGTGATGAGGACGTAGTCGATCTTCTCCGGCAGGTCCGCGAAGGTGTAGCGCGGCAGGTCCGTGGGGAAGTCGTAGCTGACGACCGGGTCCGTGAGGATGCTGACGTGGCGTGACTCGATGAGCGCGCACGCGTGGCCGAAGTAGCGCACGCGCACCCCGTCCCCATCGTACCGGGGCGCCGGACGCGGGGGCTCTTCCGTGAAGAAGGCGGCGAAGGTGTCCGCGTCCTTCTCCGCGATGCCCAGCGCCTCGCGCACGGGCGCCACCGGCGCCGGGGTGCGGCTCATGGCGAAGAGCCGGTCAAGGGCCTCGTGCCGGTAGGGCACCTTCACCTGGAGGCTGCCGTCCGCGGTGTCCAGGCGCGGCGTGCTGAAGACGTACGGGCGCGCGTCCCCGTGGATGAGCCGCATGGACAGGCTCTGCGAGGACTCGCGGTGGAAGGGGCTGCGGTAGAGCAGCGCCTCGAAGAAGCGCGGCGAGGCCCGGTTGTTCAGGTCGTACGTCAGCTCCACGTAGCCGCGCAGCAGGTCCGGCACGCGCGGGTACAGGTCCTCCAGCGAATATCCCTCCGCGGTGGCCAGCAGCTTGTCCAGCTCCAGCATGGCCTTCGCGTACTGGAGCGACAGCGCCTCGTCCTTCAGCGTGCGCTCCAGCAGCGCCTTCACGTCGCCCACCCGGTCCACGCCGAGGTTGAGGTAGGGGCCGCCGCGCAGCGCCGGGCTCTTCAGCGCCGCCACGTGGATGGCCGGGTTGGCCACGAAGGACTCCATGATCTTCACATGGAGGTTCGCCACGAACAGCGGCGCCGTCATGGGCGAGGCCAGGAACCACCACGCGTACCACTGGTTGTAGAGCGGCTCGGTGACGACGTTTTGTTTCAGGAACAATGCGGGCTGAGACATCCTTCAATCCTTGGTGGCGCACGCCCTCGTGAGCGCGCACGGTCCGGCGGCTCCCTCGGGTCACGACCTGGGTCAGCTGCGGGTCACTGCGTGCGCTGGGGCAGTTTGCCACAATCAGTGAAATTGTATAGGTGTCAGCCCAGCCATAATTGCATTCCGTGCATTATAGGCTCTCTGTAAAAACTGCGGTGCAACCGGGAAATATACATTTCAGAGGATAGGTATGGGTGCAGGGCTTACCCCTCGTGGCGGCACGTTGGTGGAGTTGTTGTTGGGGCGGGCGGAGACGAAGCCGGACGAGCGCCTCTACACCTTCCTGGAAGAAGACGGCCCGGACGCGGAGCTGACGTATCGCGGGCTGGATGCGCGGGCGCGGCGTATCGCGGTGGCGCTCCAGGAGTCCACGCCCGCCGGTGAGCGCGCGGTGCTGCTGTATCCGCCGGGGCTGGAGTACGTGGCGGGCTTCTTCGGATGTCTGTACGCGGGGGTGGTGGCGGTGCCGGCCTACCCCCCGGATCCGATGCGGCTGGAGCGGACGCTGCCGCGGCTGAGGGCCATCATCCAGGACGCGCAGGCGACGGTGGTGCTCACCACGTCCTTCGTGCTGTCGATGAAGGAGGCCCTCTTCGAGTTCGCGCCGGACCTGGCGGCGCTGCGCTGGGTGGCCACGGACGAACTGCCGGAAGGCGGGGAGGCAGGTTGGCGGGGCACGGAGGCGGATCCGGAGTCGCTGGCGTTCCTCCAGTACACCTCTGGCTCCACGGGCACGCCGCGCGGGGTGATGCTGAGCCACGGCAATCTGTTGCACAACCTGAGGCTCATCTCCGGGGCCTTCCAGGTGCGCGCCGACAGCGCGGGCGTCATCTGGCTGCCGCCGTACCACGACATGGGGCTCATCGGAGGCATCCTCCAGCCGCTGTACGCCGGCTTCGCGTGCACGCTGATGTCGCCGATGACGTTCCTCAAGAACCCCTTCCGGTGGCTGGAGGCGCTGTCGCGCACCCGGGGCACCATCAGCGGAGGGCCCAACTTCGCCTTCGACCTGTGCGTGCGCAAGGTGTCGGAGGAGCAGCGGCGCCAGCTGGACCTGAGTCGTTGGGAGGTGGCGTTCTGCGGCGCGGAGCCCATCCGTGCGGAGGCGTTGGATCGCTTCGCGGAGGCGTTCGGGCCGAGCGGCTTCCGCCGGGAGGCGTTCTACACGTGCTACGGGCTGGCGGAAGGGACACTCATCGCCTCCGGCGCGACGAAGGGCCACGTGCCGGTGCTGCGCACGCTGGACCGCAAGGCGCTGGAGCTGGGCCGGGCCGAGTCCCCGTCCGCGAGCACGGAGGCGCGCACGCTGGTGGGCTGCGGCAAGTCCCTGGAGGATCAGGAGCTGCGGGTGGTGCACCCGGAGCTGCGCGAGCCGTGTCCCCCGGGCGTGGTGGGGGAGGTCTGGGTGTCGGGACAGAGCGTCGCGCGCGGGTACTGGCGGCGGCCCGAGGAGTCCGAGGCGTCCTTCCAGGGTCGGCTGGCGGACGGGCGTGGTCCCTTCCTGCGCACCGGTGACCTGGGCTTCCTCGACGCGGACGGTGAGCTCTTCGTCACCGGCCGCATGAAGGACCTCATCATCCTGCGCGGGCGCAATCACTACCCGCAGGACCTGGAGCTGACCGCGGAGTCGAGCCACCCGGCGCTGCGGCCCGGCTGTGGCGCGGCCTTCGCCGTGGAGGTGGGCGGCCAGGAGCGGCTCGTCCTGGTCCAGGAGGTGGACCTGCGCCGCTACGCGAACCTGCGCCAGCAGTTCGAGGCGGGCGAGGTCGCCCTGGGCGCCATCCGCCAGCGGCTGGCCGAGGGGCACGAGGTGCGGCCCCACGCGGTGGTGCTCATCGAGCCGGGCAGCCTGTCGAAGACGTCCAGCGGCAAGGTGCAGCGCCGCGCCACCCGCGCGGCCTATCTGGAGGGCTCGCTGCGCGTCGTGCTGGCCTGGGAGGAGGAGGGTCCTCCGGAGGGTGGTCCTGCCGGTGGCGGTGGTTCCGGGGGGCCGTCGAGTGGGTCTTCGTCCGGGCCGTCCTCGCCACCGTCCTCCGGGCCGGGCGGAGGGACGGCGCGCGCCGAGGGCGGGGCCGGCGCTCCGAGCCGGCTGGAGGCGGTGGAGGCGTGGCTGGTCTCGAGGCTGGCGGCGCGGCTGCAGCTGCGCCCCGAGTCGCTCCGGCTCGACGAGCCCATCACCCGCCACGGGTTGGACTCGCTGGCCGCCGTCGAGCTCGCGAACGACGTGGAGACCGGCCTGGGCGTGGCGCTGCCCATGGAGGTGCTCCTGCAGGGCCCCAGCCTGTCCGAGCTGGCCCGCCGCATCTGCGCGAAGCAGGAGGGGGCCCACCGGGGCGCGCCCACCCGGACGTCGAGCGAGGACGCGGTGCCGCTGTCCTTCGCGCAGCAGCGCCTGTGGTTCCTCCACCAGTTGGAGCCGGGCAGCCCGCTGCACCACATCCCCGCGGCCGTGCGCCTCACCGGCGAGCTGGACGTGGCGGCCCTGTCGGGGGCCCTCGGTGCGCTGGTGCGGCGTCACGAGGCCCTGCGCACCACGGTGGATGAGCGGGACGGCGTGCCCGTGCAGCGAGTCCTCGCCCACCTGGACGTGACGCCGCGGGTGGAGGACCTGACGGACGTGCCCGCGGCCCGGCGCGAGGCGGAGATGCACCGGCGCCTGCGGGAGGAGGCGTGCCGCCCTTTTGATCTGACGCACGGCCCGCTGCTGCGCGCGCTCCTGTTGCGCACCGGGGAGCGGGAGCACGTGCTGCTGCTGGTGGTGCACCACCTCGTGGCCGACGGCTGGTCCCTGGGCGTGCTCGTGCGCGAGGTGGGCGCGCTCTACGCCGCGCTTCGCGAGGGCCGGGACGCGGCACTGCCGGCGCTCCCCGTGCGGTACGTGGACTACACGGCCTGGCAGCGGGAGTGGCTGAAGGGCGACGTGCTGGAGTCCCAGCTCGCGTGGTGGCGCCAGCGGCTCGCGGGCGCGCCGCCGGTGCTGGAGATGCTGGGGGACTCGCCTCGGCCGCCCGTGCAGTCCTACCGGGGCGCGAAGCGGCCCGTGCGCCTGTCCGCGGAGCTCACCCGGGCCGTGCGCGAGTTGGCCGTGCGGGAGGGTGTGACGCCCTTCATGGTGTTGCTGGCCGCCTTCCAGGCGGTGTTGCACCGGTACTCCGGCCAGGAGGACGTGTGCGTGGGCACGCCGGTGGCGGGCCGGACGCACGCGGAGCTGGAGGGGATGGTGGGCGTGTGCATCAACACGCTCGTGCTGCGCACGCGGGTGGAGGGACAGCGGTCCTTCCGGGAGCTGCTGGCGCGCGTGCGCGAGGTGACCCTGGGCGCCTATGCCCACCAGGACGTGCCCTTCGAGCTGCTGGTGCAGGCCCTGCAACCAGCGCGCTCGCGCAGCCACGCGCCGCTCTTCCAGGCCATGCTCATCCTGCAGCCTGCCTCGGCGGTGTCGCCCGCGCTGCCCGGCGTGGAGGCGCGCCTGGAGGACGTGGACACCGGCACGGCGCAGTACGACCTGACGCTGTCGCTGCACCAGGTCCAGGGCGCGCTGGAAGGGACGCTCGAGTACAGCACCGACCTCTTCCAGGCCTCCACCGCCGCGCGGCTGGTGTCGAACCTGGAGACGCTGCTGACGGGCGCCGTGGCGGAGCCCTCGCGGGCGGTTTCCCAGCTGCCGTTGCTGTCGGAGGACGAGCGGCGGCGGGTGTTGGGGGAGTGGAACGCCACGCGCCGGCCCTACGAGGATGCGGGGCTCGCGGCGCTGCTGGAGGCGCAGGCGGCGCGCACGCCGGACGCGGTGGCGCTGGTATGTGGCACGGAGCGCCTCACGTACCGCGCGCTGCACCGCCGGGCGAACGCGCTGGCGTCGCGGCTGCGCGCGGAGGGCGTGGGGCCCGAGGTCGTGGTGGGCCTGTGCGTGCGCCGCTCGGTGGAGCTGGTGGTGGGGATGCTGGGCATCCTCAAGGCGGGAGGCGCGTACCTGCCGCTGGACCCCAACTACCCGGTGGAGCGGCTGGCGTACATGTTGGAGGACTCGGGGGCACGCCTGCTGCTGACGCAGGCGTCGCTGGCTGGGACGCTGGGCGCGGACGGTGTGCGCCCGGTCCTGGTGGACGCGCCGGAGGCGCTCGGCGAGGCGTCCGAGCACGGGCCCGGCGACGGCGCGGGTCCGGAGCACCTGGCGTACGTGCTGTACACGTCGGGCAGCACGGGGCGCCCCAAGGGCGTGCAGGTGGTGCAGCGCAACGTGGCCAACTTCTTCGCCGGCATGGACGAGCGCGTGCCGGTGGGGCCTCGGCCGGTGTGGCTGGCCGTCACCAGCATCTCCTTCGACATCTCCGTGCTGGAGTTGCTGTGGACGCTGGCGCGCGGGTTCCAGGTGGTGGTGCACGGGGACGAGGTGGGCGCGGCCTCGGTGCTGGCGGAGGTGCGCCAGCACGCGGTGACGCACCTGCAGGGCACGCCGTCGCTGGCGCGGGCGCTGCTGCTGGAGCCCGGAGCCGAGGACGTGCTGGGCACGCTGCGCTGCCTGCTGGTGGGCGGTGAAGCCCTTCCTCCGGCGCTGGCGGCATCGCTGGCGAGGCGGCTGCCCCGGCGGCTGCTCAACATGTATGGCCCGACGGAGACCACCGTCTGGTCCTCCACGCACACGGTGGGGGCGGCGGAGTCGCCGGTGCCGATTGGCCGGCCCCTGGCCAACACGGAGCTGTACGTGCTGGACGCGCACCTGCGCCCGGTACCGGGAGGCGTGGCGGGAGAGCTGTACATCGGCGGCGAGGGCGTGGTGCGCGGCTACCGCGGCCGCCCGGAGCTGACGGCGGAGCGCTTCATTCCGGATCCGTTCAGCGAGAGGCCGGGGGCGCGGCTGTACCGGACGGGAGACCTGGCGCGGTGGAAGGCGGACGGGACGCTGGAGTTCCTCGGCCGCGTGGACTTCCAGGTGAAGGTGCGCGGCTTCCGCATCGAATTGGGCGAGGTGGAGGCCGTCCTCGCGCGGCACCCTGGTGTCCAGGCCGCGGTGGTGTCCGCCCGCGAGGAGGCGCCCGGGGACCGGAGGCTGGTGGCGTATGCCGTGCCCCGCCCGGGACACACGCTGGACGTCGGCTCGCTGCGCGAGCACCTGCGGCGCGGGCTGCCGGAGTACATGGTGCCCTCGGCCTTCGTGGTGCTTGCTGCGCTGCCGCTGACGCCCAACGGCAAGGTGGACCGCAAGGCGCTGCCCGCGCCGGAGGGCCGGGGGCTGGAGCCGCGCCGCGAGGCCTTCGTCGCGCCGCGCACGCCCACCGAGGAGCGGGTGGCGGGACTCTGGGCGCGCCTGCTGCAGGTGGAGCGGGTGGGCCTCCACGATGACTTCTTCGAGCTGGGCGGGCACTCGCTGCTGGCGGCCCGGCTGGTGGCCGCGGTGCGCGCGTCGTTCGGCGTGGAGGTGCCGCTGCGGGACGTGTTCTCGGCCCCGACGGTGGCCGGCCTGGCGGAGCGCCTCCAGGCCGCGGCGGGAGGCGGGCAGGCCTCGGCGCTGCCCCCGGTGCGGCCCGTGGCTCGCGGCGAGACGGCACCGCTGTCGTTCGCGCAGCAGCGGCTGTGGTTCCTGGACCAGATGGAGCCGGGCAACCCGGCGTACAACGTCCCCGGCGCCGTGTGGCTCGACGGCGCCCTCGACGTGGCCGCCCTCGAGGAGGCGCTCCGCGAGGTGCTCCGGCGTCACGAGGCCCTTCGGACGCGCTTCAGTGAGCAGGAGGGAGGACCCGTCCAGGTCATCTCGCCCGTGCCGGACGGCCCGCTGTTGGAGGTGGTGGAGGTCCAGGGCGGGGATGCGGCCGCGCGCGAGGACGAGGCCCTCTGGCGCTCCCGTGAGGAGGCCCGCCGTCCGTTCGAGCTCACGCGCGGGCCGTTGATGCGCGCCACGCTGCTGCGGCTCGGGGTGCATGAGCACGTGCTGCTGCTGACGCTCCACCACATCATCTCGGATGGCTGGTCGCTGCGGGTGCTGGTGCGCGAGGCGGTGCAGGCCTATGGGGCCCTCGTCGAGGGACGCGCCCCCGTGCTGCCACTGCTCCCGGTGCAGTACGCGGACCATGCGCTGTGGCAGCGGGAGTGGCTCCGGGGCGAGGTGCTGGACGCGCAGGTGGCATGGTGGCGCGAGCAGCTGGAGGGGGCGCCTCCCGTGCTGGACCTTCCCACCGACAGGCCCCGCACGGCGGTGCAGGGCTTCCGCGGCGCGCTGCTGCCAGTCCAGTTGCCCCGGGAACTCTCCGGCGCGCTGAAGTCGCTGGCCCGTGCGGAGGGCGTCACGCCCTTCATGGTGCTGCTGGCGGGGTTCCAGGTGCTGCTGTCGCGGTACTCGGGACAGCAGGACGTGAGCGTGGGCACGCCGGTGGCAGGGCGCCACGGCGCGGAGGTGGAGGAGCTGATCGGCGTGTTCATCAACACGCTGGTGCTGCGCACGAAGCTGGAGGCCGAGGCGTCCTTCCGGACATTGCTGGGACAGGTGCGCGAGACAACCCTGGGCGCGTTCGCGCACCAGCAGGTGCCCTTCGAGCGGCTGGTGCAGGCGCTCCAGCCCGAGCGGCGGCTGGGGTACTCGCCGCTGTTCCAGGTGATGCTCATCCTCCAGCAGGATCTGCAGGCCGAGCTGAACCTGCCAGGGCTGAGTGCGCGCCTGCGCGACGTGGATGTCGGCACCTCCCGCTTCGACTTCACGCTCTCCCTCGCGGACACGGCGGAGGGATTCCAGGGGACGCTGGAATACAGCACGGACCTGTTCGAGGCGGCGACGGTGCAGCGGATGCTGGGGCACCTGCGCGTGCTGCTGGAGGCGGCGGTCGCGGCGCCGGAGCGCAAGCTGTCCGAGGTGACGCTGCTGACGGATGCGGAGCGTCAGCAGGTGGTGAAGGGGTGGAACGCGACGGAGCAGGAGTACGCGCGCGAGAGCAGCATCGCGGAAGAGTTCGAGCGTCAGGTGGAGCAGAGGCCGGACGCGGTGGCGGTGGAGTGCGGGGAGGAGAAGCTGAGTTACCGGCAGCTCGATGAGCGAGCCAACCAGCTGGCGCACTTGCTGAGGAGCAAAGGGGTCGGAGCCGAGGAGCGGGTGGGGTTGTGCCTGGAGCGCTCGGTGGAGCTGGTGGTGGCGCTGGTGGGCATCGCGAAGTCCGGAGGCGCGTACGTGCCGCTGGAGGCGGACTACCCCCAGGCGCGGCTGGAGCAGATGGTGGGCGAGGTGAAGCCGCGGGTGGTGGTGACGCGGCGGGCGCTGGCGGAGAAGCTGCCGGTGCAGGGCGTGGAGTGCGTACTGCTGGAGGAAGTGCAGGCGCAACTGGCCCAGCAGCCGAAGCACGCGCCGAAGAGTGGAGTGGGTGGACGCAACCTGGCGTACATCGACTTCACGTCGGGAAGCACGGGCAAGCCCAAGGGCGTGTGCACCGAGCAGCGGGGCGTGCTGCGCACGGTGAAGGGGACGAAGTACGCGCAGCTGGGGCCTGAAGAGACGCTGCTGCTGATTGCACCGGTGTCGTTTGACGCTTCGACGCTGGAGGTATGGGGCAGCCTGCTGAATGGGGCGCGGCTGGTGGTGTACCCGCCGGGCCCGGTGGGAGACGTGGAGGAGCTGAAGCGGGTGGTGAAGGGGAAGGGCGTCACGACGCTGCACCTGACGGCGGGACTCTTCGCGCAGGTGGTGGACGCGGACGTGGAGGTGCTGCGGGGCCTCAAGCAGTTGCTGACGGGCGGAGACGTGGTGTCGGCGCCGCATGTGCGCCGGGTGGTGGAAGAGCTGAAGGTGCCGGTGACGGCGTGCTACGGCCCGACGGAGAACACGCTCTTCACCAGCTGCCACCGGATGACGGAAGGCAGCCAGGTGGGCGAGGTGGTGGCCATTGGCCAGCCGATTGGGAACACGCGCGTGTACGTGCTGGACGCGGCGCTGAATCCTGTACCGGTGGGTGTGGCCGGAGAGTTGTACGCGGCCGGCGAGGGCGTGGCGCGAGGCTACCTGGGAAGCGCGGAGCTGACGGCGGAGCGCTTCATGCCGGACCTGCACGGAGGCCTGGCCGGAGAGCGGATGTACCGGACGGGAGACCTGGCGCGGTGGCGCGCGGACGGGACGCTGGAGTTCCTGGGCCGTGCGGACACGCAGGTGAAGGTGCGGGGCTTCCGCATCGAGTTGGGCGAAGTGGAGGGAGCGCTGCGAGCGCACCCGGCGGTGAAGGAAGCGGTGGTGGTGGCCAAGGGCCAGGGCGCGGGTGACAAGCGCCTTGTCGCCTACGTCGTCGGTCATGGCACCGAGCTTCTGGATGTAGGGGAGCTGCGCCGCGCGCTCCAGAGCCGGGTGCCGGAGTACATGGTCCCCGCGATCTTCGTGCCCCTGGAGGCGCTGCCGCTGACGTCGAACGGCAAGGTGGATCGCAAGGCCCTGCCCGAGCCGGAAGGCATTCGTCCGGAGCTGGCGCGTCAGTACGTGGCGCCTCGCACGGAGGTGGAGAAGACGCTGGTGGAGGTCTGGGCCCAGGTGCTGGGGCTGGATCGCGTGGGCGTGCAGGACAACTTCTTCGAACTGGGCGGTGACTCCATCCTGAGCCTGCAGGTGGTGTCCCGCGCGAAGAGGGCGGGCCTGGAGGTGACGCCGAAGCAGCTCTTCCAGAAGCAGACGGTGGAGTCGCTGGCGCAGGTGGTGAAGGCCGCGCAGGTGGTGGCCGCGCAGGGCCCGGTGGAAGGCCCGGTGGAGCTGACGCCTGTGCAGCAGGCGTTCTTCGAGCAGGAGCGGAGTCAGCCGCACCACTTCAACCAGTCGCTGTTGCTGGAGGTCTCGCGCGCGCTGGACGCGGCGGTGCTGGAGAAGGCGCTGGGCGAGGTGGTGAAGCACCACGACGCGCTGCGGATGCGCTTCGAGCGGGTGGACGGGGAGTGGAAGCAGCGCAACGCGAGCGTGGAAGAAGCCGGCGCGCTGAAGCTGGAGCAGATGGACCTGCGCGGTGCGCAGGACATCGCCACCGAGCTGGAGCAGGTGGCGACGCGGGTGCAGGGCAGCCTGGACCTGGAGAAGGGCCCGCTGGTGAAGGCGGTGCTCTTCGAACTGGGAGAGAAGGGCCGGCGGCTGCTGGTGGTGGTGCACCACCTGGTGGTGGATGGGGTGTCGTGGCGGGTGGTGGTGGAGGACGTGGAGCGGGCGTGCGAGCAGGTGGCGAGGGGCGAGGCGGTGGAGCTTGGGCCGAAGAGCGCCTCGTACCAGCAGTGGGCGCAGAGGCTGAAGGAGTACGCGGGGCAGGTGGAAGGCGAAGTGGCGTACTGGGAAGCCCAGGGCGCCGAGCAGGTGCCGTCGCTGCCGGTGGACGAGGCGGGAGGCCGCAATGAGACGGGCCTGGAGGGAGAGGTCCGTCTGGAGTTGAGCCGTGAGGAGACGGCGGCGCTGCTGCGCGAGGTGCCCGGGGCGTACCGGGCGCGGGTGGATGAGGTGCTGCTGGCGGGCCTGGCGGCGGCGCTGAAGAAGTGGAGAGGGCTGGAGCGGGTGAGGGTGGAGCTGGAAGGCCACGGGCGCGAGGAGGAGGTGGGGCTGGAGGTGTCGCGTACGGTGGGTTGGTTCACCAGTGTGTACCCGGTGGTGGTGGAGGCGCCGAAGGCGGAGGGCGCGGGCGCGTGGGTGAGGGCGGTGAAGGAGTCGGTGCGGCGGGTGCCCGGCAAGGGGCTGGGCTTCGGGCTGCTGAAGTACCTGGGCGCGGAAGAGTCGCGGCGCAAGCTGGCGGCGCTGCCGAAGGCGGAAGTCGTCTTCAACTACCTGGGGCAAGTGGACGCGACGGCGGCGCAGTCGAAGTACTTCGCGCCGGCGAAGGAGAAGGCGGGCGAGGCGCAGGCGAAGGGCGAGAAGCGCGCGCAGGTGCTGGGCGTCAACGGACTGGTGGTGGGCGGCCGCTTGGAAGTGGCCATCGACTACGGCCGGGAGCTGCACCGGCGCGAGAGCGTGGAGGAGCTGGCGCGGCACTACGCCCAGGAGTTGCGTCAGCTGCTGCGGCAGCGGACGGAGTCCGAAGCGGGGCTGTGGACGGCGGTGGACTTCCCGCTGGTGAAGGCCAGCGCACAGCAGTTGGAGAAGGTGCTGGGCCGTGGCGAGGGCGTGGAGGACGTCTATCCGCTCTCCCCGTTGCAGCAGGGTCTGCTCTTCCACTCGCTGCTGGAGGCGGGCAGTGGTGTCTACGTCGAGCAGCTCACCTGGGAGGTGCGCGGCGGACTCGACGTCTCGGCGTTCAGGAAGGCGTGGGAGACGGTGGTGGAGCGGCTGGCCGTCCTGCGCACGCGCTTCCTCTGGGAAGGGATCGAGGAGCCGCTGCAGGTGGTGCAGCGCACGGTGCAGCTGCCGTGGGAAGAGCGTGACTGGAGCAGCCTCGGGCGCGAACAGCAGCGGAGCGCGCTGGACGAGTACCTGAAGGCGGACAGCCGCCAGGGTTTCGAGCTGGGCCAGGCGCCGCTGATGCGCATGGCGGTGATGCGGCTGGGCGAAGACGGCTGGCGCTTCGTCTGGAGCCACCACCACCTATTGCTGGACGGCTGGAGCCTTGGCCTGGTGCTGGAGGAGCTGTTCGCCACCTACGAGTCGCTGGTGACGGGCGCGCAGGCGCGAGGCAGCGCTCGCTCCGCCTACCGCGAGTACATCGCGTGGCTCGGGAAGCAGGACACGAAGACGGCGGAGGCGTACTGGCGTGAGGCGCTGAAGGGCGTGAGCGCGTCGACGCGATTGCCGCTGGAGGCGCGTGGCTCGAAGAGCATCAAGGGCCAGCAGGAACTGCATGTGCAGCTGACGGAGGAGGAGACGTCGGCGGTGCAGGGCTTCGCGCAGCGGCAGCAGGTGACGGTGAACACGCTGGCGCAGGGCGCATGGGCGCTGGTGCTGGGACGCCACGCGGGCGAAGGCGAAGTCGTCTTCGGCGCCACGGTGGCGGGCCGTCCGACCGAGCTGGACGGCGTCGAAGGCATGGTCGGCCTCTTCATCAACACGCTCCCGGTCCGGGTGAAGCTGCCAGGGGACGAGGTGGTGGCGGAGTGGCTGAAGGGGCTCCAGAAGCAGCAGGCCGAGCAGCGGCAGTTCGAGCACAGCGCGCTGGTGCAGGTGCAGGGCTGGACCGACGTGCCGCGCAGGCAGCCGCTCTTCGAGAGCCTGCTCGTCTTCGAGAACTACCCCATCGATGACTCCCTCAAGCGCAGGACGGCCCAACTGGACGTCCGGGACGTGTGGCTCGGGGAGCGGACGAACTATCCCCTCACGCTGTCGGTGATCCCAGGTCCCCAGCTGCGATTGAGGCTGGCCTACGAAACCTCCCGCTTCGAGACGCGCGGGATGGATGCGCTGCTGAATCAGTGGAAGGTGGCGCTGCTGGAGCTGGTGGCGAGCGCCAGCAAGCGGTTGGAAGCGGTGACGCTGCTGACGGATGCGGAGCGTCAGCAGGTGCTGAAGGGGTGGAACGCGACGGAGCAGGAGTACGCGCGCGAAAGCAGCATCGCGGAGGAGTTCTCGCGTCAGGTGGCGCAGCGGCCGGACGCGGTGGCGGTGGAGTGCGGAGAAGAGAAGCTGACGTACCGGCAGCTGGATGAGCGAGCCAACCAGCTGGCGCACTTGCTGAGAAGCAAGGGAGTTGGAGCCGAGGAGCGGGTGGGGTTGTGCCTGGAGCGCTCGGTGGAGTTGGTGGTGGCGCTGGTGGGCATCGCGAAGTCCGGAGGCGCGTACGTGCCGCTGGAGGCGGACTACCCCCAGGCGCGCCTGGAGCAGATGGTGGGCGAGGTGAAGCCGCGGGTGGTGGTGACGCGGCGAGCGCTGGCGGAGAAGCTGCCGGTGCAGGGCGTGGAGTGCGTACTGCTGGAGGAAGTGCAGGCGCAACTGGCCCAGCAGCCGAAGCACGCGCCGAGGAGTGGAGTGGGCGGGCGCAACCTGGCGTACATTGACTTCACCTCGGGAAGCACGGGCAAGCCGAAGGGCGTGTGCACGGAGCAGCGGGGCGTGCTGCG